>CAYWCH010000051.1:5892-8617 GCA_964456715.1 uncultured Anaerolinea sp.
AAAGAAGAAACGCTGCAGCGCTGTAAAATTGGTCAGCACAGCCAGGATCCACAACGCGATCATCGGGAAAATGCCTCCCGCGATCAAGCAAGGGATCAGGATCAAGACCCGTTCCACCCGCGTCAATAAACCCATTTTTGCCGTGTAACCCAATGATTCAGCCCTGGCTTTTATGTAAGAAACCAACACAGAACCTGCGGCTGCCACGAAAGCCAGAATGACACCCATCGCGTCAGCTTCCAACATGTAATAAACCAACAATCCGCACAGGATGATGAGTTCAGAGAACCGGTCGGTGACAGAATCGATAAACGCGCCGTATAGGGTATCTCCACCCTTTAACCTCGCCATCGAACCATCCAAAACATCGGTCGGAGCGGTCACCAGCATCACCAATCCGGCCAGTTGGATTTTTCCAAGCGCGATCAACACGGCTACTGCCGTGCTGAACAGCACGCCAAGATAGGTAACCATGTTGGGGGTCATGCCGATCTTTAAGAGTGCACCTGCCACCGGATCGATGATCCCCTTGAATGTCTTCCGTAAAAATCCATCAAAAGTCCATTTTGGGGTCTTTGCCGCGTTCACCGGAGACTGCTCATTATTGCTCATCCTGCCTGCCTTGGTTCCAGAGATAAAATTTATCAGCCAATACTATCTTGCTCGCCTTTCATTGTCAAGACAAACGAATTGCTAATACTCTTCACCTTCCTCATTGGAATCGTTTTCGTCGCGTCCGATCAAGACCTCCCGATCCTTGCCGCTTCCCAGTGATGGACCGATGATGCCCATTTCTTCCAACTCATCAATCAAACGAGCCGCGCGCGGAAAGCCGATCCTCAGGCGACGCTGCAGCAAAGACACACTGGCTTTACCGGCAGCCTGTACCACAGCCGCAGCCTGATCGATCATTGGATCTGATTCATTGATCCCCCCCCCGCCAATTCTGGCTTCAACCATGGCTTCCCATGGCACTTCTGATTCCTCTTTCTTGCTCATCCGCATCCAGTGGTTGAGTACCTTATCCACTTCCGGGTCTGTGACAAGGACACCTTGCGCGCGTTGCAGCGAACCCTTCGAAGGGTCAAGCAGCAGCATGTCTCCCCTGCCCAGCAAATCTTCGGCTCCATTAGTGTCCAGCACCACCCGGGAATCTACCGATGAGGCAACCAGGAAGGAAATGCGAGCCGGGAAATTCGCCTTAATCAAACCGGTTACCACGTCCGTGCTCGGGCGCTGGGTGGCAACCACCAGATGAATACCCGTGGCTCTTGCCATCTGTGCCAGGCGTATCAAACTCCTCTCGGTTTGGTCGGGGGCGGCCATCATCAGCTCTGCCAATTCATCGATCATGATCACGATGTTGGGCAGGGTTGGCTGCTTCTTGCGCAGCATTTTAGCATTGTAGTCATAAATATCCCTGGCGTGCACCGTCTCAAGCAACTTATAACGGGCATCCATTTCCACCTGAGCCCAACGCAGCACGGCCAGCATGCGCTCCACCTCGAACTCCACCTTGCCCATCATGTGGGGCAGCCCATTGAACCGGACCAGTTCGACCATTTTCGGATCGAGCAATATCAATTTCAAATCGCCCGGAGTGTTATTCATGACCAGGCAGGTGGTGATCGCGTTGATGCAGACCGATTTGCCGGAATTGGTGGTGCCCGCGATCAACAGATGAGGCATCCTGGCAAGATCGGCAACCACCGGTTCGCCCGATACATTTTTACCAAAACCCAGAGCCAGTTTCGATCCAAGTTTTTGGAATTCCTTGGATTCAAGGATGGGACGCAAACGCACCATCTCACTGGAAGAGTTGGGGACTTCAATCCCCACATATGACCGCCCGGGAACAGGGGTCTCAATTCGCAGACGGGTGGCAGATAAGGCAAGCGTCAAATCTCTCTGAAGCGCCTTGATCTGTGCCACCCTGACCTTTTGCCGGTCGATCGTGCCATCCGATCCCCGTTTTTCGATGAAACCGGGCTCCACCGCATATTGAGTTACCGTTGGTCCGGCTCGATATCCGATCACCCGTGCCGGTACGCCAAATTCCTCCAGCGTTTTTTCGATTCTGAACGCATTCGACCGGATCAGCTTGTCATCAGGGGCGGAATAATGCTCAGACATCAACAGGTTGAGCGGCGGCAAACGGTCATCCCTCGAGCGATCCGGTTTCGGTTCTATGCTCACAGGTGCTGCATCTTTTTGCACCGGCTCTACCATCACCGCTCTGTTGTTCAACGGTTCTTTATCAGGCAAATCTGCTGAGTCTGACCATTTCAATAACGCATGATAGATCGGTCTGATCCAGCCAAAACCGATCACGACGAATAAAATGAAGAGAAAACCATACAACAATCCTGAAACCACAGGTGGGGTGTTGACGCCAAGTAATTTCGCCATTCCCCAACCGATCGTTCCCCCATCCATGCCCGCTTCTGCCCGGCCAAGATCGATCCCGCTTAGCGCACTTAGAATGGCAAGCAGACAGAAGAACGCGGCTTCCAGCGCAAGAATACGCCCCAATGTTAACCCTGTCTTCTTCCCCAGACGATAAAGAAAGCAGGCAACCCCCATGTATAGTATTGAAACGATCAGTAGATACGTCCCCCAGCCAAAACTATGACGCAATAATTTCACCCAGAGGTTGAGCAGCGATCCCTGAGAGAACCCGAAGGAGCCAAACACGGATAAAACTCCGACAAGCAGCAACAGTGTC
>CAYWCH010000051.1:8627-11384 GCA_964456715.1 uncultured Anaerolinea sp.
TTCCTGACATAGTAATACAGCTCCCGGTTGCGGTCTTGCAAGCTGGGAGGGATCGCTGAATTCTTCCCTGCCTTTTCTTCACTGTTTTTCGGATCTCTTGCCGGATTTACATTCATGGTTCGGTGACTAATCCAAGCCCCAACCTGCGTCGTTCGATATCAATATGAAGAATGGTCGCCTTGATCTTTTGACTAATAATGAATACGGTTTTCAGGTCCTTGACCTGGAATTCTTCAGGCAGTGAAGAAATGTGAATCAATCCTTCAACCCCTTCATCCAGGCGGGCAAACATGCCAAATTTCATCACCGAAGTGATCACTGCATCCACAGTATCGCCAGCCTGGTATTTCTCACCCAGCATTACCCAAGGGTTTTCTGTCAGCCGCTTGATACTGAGCGCTATCCTCGATGTTTCGGGACTGATCTGCAATACCAGCACCCTTACCTGGGCTCCCACTTCCAGAATATCGGTGGGTTTCTCCACCCTTCCCCAGGAGATTTCAGAAACATGGATCAACCCTTCCACGCCGCCAAGATCAACGAAGGCTCCAAACTCGGTGACGTTGGTGATCGTTCCCATGGCAACCACACCGGGTTTTAAGGAATTGAAAAGCTCCTTGCGCTTGCCCTCTCCTGCCTGCGCCGCACGTTCTGAGAACACGATCCTTTCATTCACAGGTTCGCATTCGATGATTTTTACATTGATGAGTTTTCCGACGTACGATTGCAGAAACTCATTGCGGTCATCATCGCTCACAGCATTGATCGGAGCATTGATCAAGTGCGATATGGGAACGAAACCCTGTACCCCTGTGCCAGAAACCAGCAAACCACCTTTGTTAAACCCCTGGACTGAGAGTGTTATGATCTCGTCTTTTTCGAAAAGGTCTTTCATGTGGTCCCAGTCAATGGTGATTTCTTCTGGCCGGGGTGAAGGTTTGAAAACTGCCGGTTTATCTTCCAACTGGAACATGCTCTCGTCAGCAAGCACCGAATTCCACCAGTGCTCATCGATTTCTGGCATCCCGTCTTCGAAACTATTAATTTCAGGCTTGTCAGGCATAATCCCCTCCAGGTCCGCGAATAAATGCTACTCAATCCTTATTATTGGTATCTCTTTGTTCCAGTTCCATTTTAACAATTTCATTCGCTACCGCATCGATGGCCACTTTCTGCTTACGATAAAGGTCGGCCTCCGATACCGAAAGGCGCATTGCTATTTCTTTTACTTTCTTGCCTTCCATGAATTTTAGATCCAGAATATTATACAACAACCATTCCCCAGTATACTTCCTTTCGCCTTCAGGGCGAACTGTTTCGATCGCTTTTCTCAGTATTCCGCGCAAACTATTGATCGGGTTGTCCTCATGGTCTGTTAATCCGCTCTTCACAACTTCCAGGCTGATCAACGGATTCTCGGTTAACTTGGGTCCGCCCCAATAATGGGTCAACGCATCCTTGATCCATAGCGATAACAATTCCGGCTCCAGCCCGATTTCCGATTCCAATACGCCCTTGCTGTCGTAGCGGCCTGCTGCCCTCAACTGCTGGATCATTTCGACCTGCGGGTTCATCTGCTCCAATGTGGCAAAAACCTGCTCCTGGATGATCCGGTCGCGCATGGCTATGGCCGCCCGGTGTTTTAACACATCCACCAGGTCCTTCACATCCTTTTCCAGAAGTGCATCGCTGTTGATATCATGGACGCCCAAAAATCCAACCACTTCAGGTACGGTTTCACCGTCTCTTAACGGGAAGATCACATCTGAGTGCCAGACCATTGTCTCAGGGTATTCCTCGAATGCAGCAATGTATTCATCCAGGCCGGCAGAGACCTCCTGGATATATTTCTTGTCGCCAATCTGAACCACCACCTCCAACCCATCATCAGTGAAAGAAGCTAGGTATCCGCATTTCGCCTGCAATTGATCGCATGTGGCAGAAAGCACCATTTCCAGGAATTGATTCAGATCGCTTCTGGTGATCAGCTTCTCTTCCAGGGTACGAAGCTGCAGCAGGTCTTCCTGGTCATTTCCAAACAGCAGCCATTGTTCAAGCTTTGGATAGAGCAATGTGATTCCATGTTCACAAATCAAGATATTTACCGCCATGGCTATGGGAACCAGGGCAGAATATGGGAAACCGAAGGCATCGCCGCCGCGTCTGATGAGCGTGACAATAGCCAGGGTGATGCTGGCAGTCAGCGGGCCGCGCAGCAGCCACTTGATCATCCGGCTTTTCACCACCCTATCCGGCCAGGGCACTCCAAAAAAGGCCACAGCATACGCCATCACCACCAGCAATATTCCTGTGGTCAGGTTGACCAGGATCGATACCAGCCAGAAAAAGATCATGTGCTGGGAGGCAAAACTGGAACTATACAACAGGAACGGGAACGATCCGATTGCAGGTGCCAGCGCGCTGAGAACCAGGTAGGTCATGCGTCTGCGGCTGGTTTGAGTGACCGTGCGGCTGAGCGCGCGATAGAAATTGACCCAGGCCAGGATCATCACTCCCAGGTAATAAACGGTAAATACTTCGGTGAGAAAAGTTGGTTCGTTATGAGGTGCCGGTTGTGAATTGGTGGCCAGAGGACCCAGGAATTTTCCAGTGAAAAGCAGCCCCAACAATGCGATCGATACCAGGTAAGAGATCCTCACCCACCATTTTCTGCGCCAACGCGACGGTTTTCCAGTCGTTGCAAGCAAAGAATTGGAAAACTGCGCGTAACTGGGGGGGAGAAAAACGATCCCCACC
>CAYWCH010000051.1:11394-11938 GCA_964456715.1 uncultured Anaerolinea sp.
GCCAAAAATTGAATCCCATCTCGTTGGAAGAAACACTGCCAAACGCTTCGGCGGAAAAGATGATCACTACGCACGATAAAATGATCGCGAATGATCTTGCCACGCCATCCCGCAAATTGAACGTCAGAGCATACATCAACAGCGAAAATGCGGTAATCGCAATTCCTGCTGTCAAGATTTCGCTGATCGTTACAAGGATCTTGGTGATCCCGGGAATCCAGGTTTCCAATAAAAAATCCTCTAATGCTTTCTACTTGGTAATGGTGATGAAAAACACCCCGATGTCATGGTTGGTAAAGTAATCGTCGCAAAAACCACAGAACTCATAACCCAGTTTCTTAGCCAGCTGAATGGCAGCATGGTTCTTTGCCTGCATTTCAAGAACCATTCGTTTGAGCCCTCGCTGTTTTGCCCATTCACGGGCAGCGATCAACAGGGCATTGGCAATCCCCTGTCTGCGCAGTTTCTCACTCACCACCAGATCGGTGACCCGCGCGGTTTGGGTTTGTTCGATTTCTATTGCCAGATATGCCACGGGCTGGCT
>CAYWCH010000051.1:11948-12224 GCA_964456715.1 uncultured Anaerolinea sp.
TGGCTCTGATGAAGCGCGGTAAGGAATAAATGTTTACGGGTCCAGGTATCGGCGATTTCTTCAGCCTTGCGCGGATAAACCAGTCGCACAGCCCTGGGCAACCTGATCTCCCGAAACTTGACATCGATTTGCTCAAGATCAGACGCCACATCCATTTGCCAGACATGGGTGGTATCAACGTAATGCTCCAATTCAATCAGGGCTTTAAGATCGGAAGAAATTGTCGGTCTGAGTTCAATTTCTGGCATCACTCACCTAACTCTCAGAGACGATTGT
>CAYWCH010000052.1:0-10608 GCA_964456715.1 uncultured Anaerolinea sp.
ACTTTCACGGTGGCTTCGACAGTCACCTGGCCATCCTTGTGGATCTGGCGCAGACGAACGTCTTCGATGCGGGCGGCTTCGTAAGCCTCGAGGCGGATGTCTTTCCAGACGCCGATGGGAGGCAATTGCGGGCCCCAGTCCCAGCCGAACTGGCAGGGCGCTTTGCGCAGATGCGGCCCGCCGGGGATAGCCTGTGAAACGCCGGCCATGAAGCGTTTGGCCTGCTTCTCGGCGCAATACTTCACCGGTGAGGCAAAACTGATAAACAACTCATTCTTGCCGTTCACCAGCAGCTTTTTGACATCCCAGCGGTACTGGCGGAACATGTTAGCGGTTTTTCCCAGCTCGGTTCCGTTCAATTTGACCGTCGCGAGTGTATCGAGGCCGTCACAGACCAACCAGATGTTGGGTTGCTGCAAAAACTCGGGGGTAACCGTGAACTGGCGGGCATAGTCCCAATCATACTCAGCCACCCAGGCCACTTTCTTCTCATTGTCACCCACAAAGGGGTCGGGAATACGCTTGAGCGCCAGCAGGTCGGTATGCACACCACCGGGTACTGTGGCAGGCAGCCACTCCCGTTCGTTGGATTTTTTGAATTTCCAGGCACCGGTTAAAGACAGGGTTTTCATTAAGCCACCACCTCATTTACGGATTTGGTTTTCATCGAAATGCGGTAAAGCACGAACAGGATCACAAAATCGATCACCATGCAGAGCGGCATCACTTCGAGAGAGAAGGTCACCGCCAGCACCCCCAGCAAACTGGGGATCACGGCTGTGCCCAGCCCGGAAGCGGCCATTTGCATGCCAATGGTATTGCCGGTATGATCCGAGCCGACACGGCTGCTGGTTCCGGAGATGAATGCCGGGAAGATCGGCGCGATGGCTAATCCAATGATAGCAACCGCGAGCAGGTTTGTCCATTCGGCCGGGTTCCAGAGCAGCAGAACGGCGCCAAGGATGGCTGCCGCCAGACTGCACTGGGCTAGCGTATGAACTCCCACCTTTTTCGCATACAGACCCGCGATGATGCGTCCGATGGTGAAGGTTGCCCAATAACTGCCCGCCACGATTCCCGCCATCTCGGGGTTGACATGGCGTGATTCGACGAGAAGGCTGTACGTCCACGTGCCGAAGGAGACTTCCGCGCCAACATAAGTGAAGAAAAGGGCAGCGCTCAGCCAGGCACGGGGCTTCTTCATGGTGGAAAGCATGGGAACCTTTACTACCGGTTTGACTTCAGCAGGAGCATCGCCTTTTTGCGATTGATTCTTCATCCACATGGGCAGCGTAATGAAGAAAGCGAGCGCCATCACAAACTGAAATACACCCACAGTGCGGTAACCGATGTGCCATGAATTCCAGGTGGAAAGTGCAATGGTCATGATAACCGGACCGAAGGTGACACCCACACCGTAACAGGCATGCAGCCATTGCATGAGGCTTTCGTTGTAGTGTGCGGCAACATAGTTATTCAGCCCGGCGTCGATGGCGCCGGCTCCCAACCCGCCCAACACACCGAGGACAGCCATCATCCAGAACGCGGGGACAAGGGTGTAACTGATGAGTGCGGTTCCAGTGAGGAAGCAACTGATGGTCAGGATCTTCCCCACTCCAAAGCGCTGGATGAGCGGGCCGCTGCAAAAACTGGAGGTCATGTAACCTGCCACCGAAATGGGCATCAGAACGCCCACCGCGTCCAACGAAACGCCGAAACTACTGCGGATGGACGGCCAGGCGACACCGAGCAAACCATCGGGCATACCCAAGGCGATGAACGCGATATATGCCAAAACCAGCAGGCCAAGTTTGGGTACTTTATTGAGTCTTTGTTTGATCGTCAACGAATAAACCTTTCAAAGATATTCCTGCCTTTTCGAGTCAAAAGGAAGCACGAAGGCTTCCTTTTGACCGAAGTAGCAAATTAATAATGTTCGAACTGAGTAGAGCGATCTTCCCCTTTTAAATCAACTCTTGGAATACGTCACCGTCGAAAGATCCCATTCTTCATGAATCTTCGGTACATCACTGATGAGACGCTTGGTATACGCCTGCTTGGGCGACAGGATCACCTGATCGGCCGTTCCACTCTCGACCAATTTGCCGCGTTCCATGATATAGACACTATCAGAAACATAGTACGCCAAGCCGATATCGTGGGTGATAAAGATGAGGGTCATGCCGGTTTCTTTGCGAAGTTTCAACAGCATATCCAGGATGGTGGCGCGGGAACAGGCATCGATCATGGAGGTCGGTTCATCGGCCAGCAGGATCTTTGGCCTGAGCAGGAAAATTCGCGCGATCATCAAGCGTTGCATCTGTCCGCCGGAAAGCTCGAACGGATACTTGTTGGTCAGCTCTTCATACTTCAAGTTGACAAAGCTGCAAGCCTCGGTCATCAAAGCGATCTTCTTTTCGGTAGAGAGGTGGCTGCCATCGCGCATCTTGATGCAATCCAGTAAAACATCGTCGATCTTGTGGAAGATATTGTAGGAGGAATATGGATCCTGGAAGATCGCCTGGATGCTTTTCCAGTATTCTTTCTTCTTGCGCGCGCTGCTGATATCGCGTTTCTTCCCCAGGAAATAGACTTCGCCTTCTGTGGGGGTAATCAAACCCAGCAGTAATTTCGCCAGGGTGGTCTTTCCGCTGCCAGATTCACCAACGATGGATACAATCTCTCCTTCGTGGAAATCGAAGTTTACATGGTCAACAGCAACTGTTTTGGTGCGGCCGAGACCAAAAACTTTGGTCAGACCAACCCCTTTCAGGCATGATTTCTGTTTATCAGCCATTTTCGTATTCCTTCCTTAATTGCTGTTCTGTGAAGATACACCGGTATTCGCGATTCCCTTTCCCATCTTTCATCGAAATGGAATGCACCTTGCATTCAGGTTGAACAAACTTGCACCGTGCCGCAAAACGGCAGCCCTCGGGCGGACGTTTGAGGTTGGGTGGAACACCCGGGATGGCTGTGAGTTTAACATTTCGCAGGCCGCTTTCCGGGACGATGATGGAACCCATCAAGCCTTTCGAATACGGATGCAAGGGGTCAAACACGGTTTGCTGTGCTGTTCCCTTTTCAACGATCTGACCGGCATACATAACCATGATGTCGTCTGTGACATTGTAGAGAAGCGGGAGTTCATGGGTAATGAAGATCATCGATTTGATCAACCCGGTTTCCATCAGGTCTAGCAGCATCTTGATGACCATCTTTTGACTGGTCACATCCAATGCTGAAGAGGGTTCATCAGCGATCAGGATCTTCGGCCCAAGGATGACGGAAACTGCGATAACCGTACGCTGTTTCATACCACCAGACAGTTCCACGGGATACTTGTGAAGCACTTCTTCGGGCAGTCCGAGCAACTCGAAACGTTGTCTGGCAAAATCGTAGATATCAGATTTCGACATCTTTGGATCGTGCGCCCAGATCACATCCTGGATGAAGTTGATCACCTTTTGGGTTGGATTCAAAGCATTCATGGCCGCCTGGGGAATGTAGGCAATTTCAGTTCCCAGGACCGTTCTTCTGACCGTATCAGGATCCAAACCGGAAATACTCTTGCCATCAATGATGATCTGTCCGCTGGTGTAATGCAGCGGCGCAAAGTAGTAACCCATCAGACTAAGGGCAAGCGTGGATTTTCCGCAGCCGGATTCACCCGCGATGCCCAGCGATTTGCCCTCTTCCACTTTTAACGATACGTGGTCAACCGCATATATATCTTCTTTGAACCTGGTTATGTATTTTGTAGTGAGCTCATTTACTTCAAGTATTACTTTAGCCATCGTAGTCACCTAGTCCCTTAGTGCCGGATTGAATACCTGGTCAAGGCCTGTATTCATCAAGTTCATCGAGAACGTGATCAGTGCGATCGTTACGAGCACAGGAAGGTAGGCCCACCACTTACCCAGAACGTGCGCCTGGTAGATCATTGCCCAGTTCATCATCAGACCCAGCGTTGGAACATCTGTCGTCCGTGGGCCCAAGCCCAGGATCGACAGACTGGCTTCTGCAAGAATACCGCCAGAAATTTGGAGGATCAAGGCCATGATTACATAAGACATGATATAAGGCAGAATATCGTTGAAAATGATGTTAAAGGTCGAATGTCCTGAGAGTTTTGACAGGTTGACGTGATCGCGATTGCGAAGCGAGATTACCTGCGAACGCACTGCCCTGGTCGTCCAAACCCAGGACGTCAGTCCAATGACCGTGGCTATCGTAAACGCTCCACGTTTATCCTGGCCGATACTGTAGGAGATCAAGATGAGCAGAACCATCGACGGGATAACTGTGAACAGGTTGGTGACGAACATGATAACGTCGTCCACCCAACCGCCCACATAACCCGAGATCAATCCCAGAGTGAGTCCGATCAATGTTGCAATGAGGCCAGCCACAAGACCGATCTGCAGCGAAACTCCGGCAGCGGTGATCAACTCGGTAAGAATGTCTCGTCCAAAATTATCGGTGCCGAGTGGGAACCAGCGCACATTGGCCACTTCAGCGACATTGACATAATCGTTTTGATCCACGGTCGCAATTTCGGTTGCAGTACCAGTGGAATCATCCACTTGGGAAACCGTCAAACCTTCTTTTGATAGCAATCCCTGCACCGAGGCATTTACGCGCTGATAATATCGTTGCTGCGCGTAAACCATTCCCAAGCTTTTGGTCTTGCTGTACTCTTTATTCCAAAGGTTCAATAATGCAGAGATGTCTGTTGTGTCGATCTGATCAGCCGGGATTCCCGCCTTGATCAGCCAGGTTTTCATGTCCTGCCTGTTTTCCTCGGTAAGTTTGCTGGAAATTCTTTTTGCTGCTGCGTCATCCAGGTTAATCGAGTATTGATTTGTGGCAATAACGCTGTCATAAACATTCACGTATGTGCCGGGGGGGAAGAAAGTACCTTTGCCAATACTATTCAGGGGATCATCTGGGACAAATACCGGATAGAGAATCACCGTAACCAGCAGCGCCATAAAAATGCAGAAACCGACTACAAATTTACCGGAGTGAAATACTTGATTAAGTGTGTTTTTCATAGTGGTCACTCTGCCTAATCGGATTGAGTCGCTTTAATACGCGGATCAATCAAACCGTAGATCATTTCGATGATAAAGTTGGCCATCAACACCATCAAGGTAATGATCAACGTCACTGCGGAGATCAAGGGGTAATCCTGCCCCACCACCGCATTCAAAAGTGTGTATCCAAGACCGGGATAACTGAAGACGATCTCAGCGATCAAAGCACCGCCCACCATGGTTCCAATTGCCAAAGCCAAACCGGTGATCTGTGGAAGCATGGCATTACGAAAAACATAGCCAACGATCTTGTTGTCTTTGATGCCCATGAAACGGCTGTATTTTACGTAATCGGCGTTCAATTCATAAATGGACATGGAACGCATACCGATCGCTTGACCGCCGATGGCGATGGTCACGATCGACCAGAATGGTAACTGGTAATGTACGATTACTGACCAGATAAACTTCCAGCTGAAGTCCGGAATCAAGTCGAACCCATAACCCCCTGAGGTTGGGAACCATCTCAATTTGACGCCAAAGATCACCATTAATATAACGGCCATACCAAAAGCCGGGAAATTGCTCACAAAAATACTGATGGGCATGATTACTTTATCAAAACCTTTTTTCAAATAGGCTGCAAGGGCTCCCAGCGTGTTACCGATAAACCATCCGACGATGATCGCGGGGAACTGCAGACTGATTGTCCACCAGATAGAAGAACTCAAAATGTCAGAGACTGGCCGGGGAAACTGGCTGAATGAAGTACCAAAATTTCCGGTAAAAACATTCTTAACGTAGAGAATGAATTGCGTCAACATTGGTTGATCCAAACCAAATTGCTGTTGATATTGTTCGTAAGTCGCTTTCATGCCGGTGGAATTTGAAATTCCCTGGGCAATTCTGGCCACAATGGCTGCCACAGGATCACCGGGCATGAGTCGAGGAAGGATGAAATTCAGTAAAAAAGCAAAGACTGCGGTGACCAATAACCAGACAAGCTTGTTGACGAAGTACTTACGGTATCCTTTCAAAGCAATACCTCCATTCTATGGGTTTACAGCCATGTTCCGGAAAAATCGGAACATGGCTGTATACATTAAAGCTTATTTATTACGGGTTGACAAGCGTCAGGTTATAGAGACCAGCGATGCTGTAGCCATCTGTGAGATCCAGAGGCGGAACAGCAGGATCGGTACCATCACCTTCGTGCGGGAAGTTCGTCCAGACACTCTCGTTCACAGTGTGGAACGCCTGCGGGCGATACATGAGTGTGAAGGAAGGAACATCGGTCAAATAGATCTTAACCAACTCAGTGTAAGCAGCCTTGAGTGCTGCTTCATCGGTCATGGTCGGGATTGCCTGGATCAATGCATCAGCGTCAGCATTGCTGTAGCCACCCCAGTTACCGTTCCAGTTGTTTTGGGTCTGAGCGAATTCGCCGCTGATCAAGTGGCGGATGCGGCTCCACGGTTGGGTCGGGCCAGCGCCATCGGACCACATCATGAAGATGTCATAACCTTCGGCAATTGGCCAGTTGGTGACAACGGTCTGATAAACGGACCATTCGGGGTAGTTGGTGGTGATATCGATGCCGATCTTGGCACCAGCAGCAGCAACAACCTCAATGGCAGCCTGCCAGTCGGACCAGCCGTTCGGGGCGGTCGCGATATAGGACAGTTTCGTGCCATTGTATTCACGCCATCCATCACCATCGGAGTCAGTGATACCGGCATCGTCAAGCATAGCATTGGCGCCTTCGATATCATTGCCAACGAACTGGAGATCTGCAACAGCATCGTGATCATACAGAGCCTGTTCGCCGGGGGTCGGGTTCATCAAGGAGCGCGGAACCTGGGTGAAGGTTGCGGATTGGTTGGTCATAGCGTTGGCGATGATGGTATCAAAGTCAACTGCCATGGCGATTGCTTTGCGGATTACAACATTGTCCAAACCGTAGGAACCGAAGTTGAAGTAAGCGGTCGGGAGGCTTGCGCCAATTCCGTACGGAGCTTCAGGCAGGTATGTGGAGATGGGCAAATTGTCCTTCAACCACAGATCCTGAACGTTGGAGTTGAACTGCTGGCTGACATCAACTTCACCAGCCTGCAGAGCGGTCGTACCGGCAGCATTGTCTTTGTAGATGATGTGAGCAAGGTACTTCGGAGCGGGCAGCTTGCCCCACATGGAGGCATCAGCACCCCAGTAGTTGTCGTCACGAATGAGGACAACTTTGGTGTCATCAGCGAAGAACTTGTGGTAGGGGCCGGAGTAGACAGCGTCTTCAGCAACATCAGCAAGGAAGGCTGCAGCATCGCCATTGGTGCGTGCTTCGAGGGTCTGAGTCCATGCTTTCTGAATGACGTAGTTGCTGCTAACGTAGGCCTGAACCAGCAGAGGATTCAATGCTTTGCCATCTTCACCAAGTTTTGCTTTGATTACGACAGTGGATGCATCGGCTGCAACAATGTCTTCGATGTAAGCTACGTTGGCAGCACCGGTCGAGTCGTTGTACTTCACATGGGCAGCCCAGGTGTAAGCAACATCATCAGCAGTCACGGGTGTTCCATCGCTCCATTTAGCGGCTGCGTTGATCTTGAAGGTGAGTTCAGTCTTGGCATCGTTCCAGGTGTAGGGACCGTCGGCCAGAAGAGGATAAACCTTGCCATCCATCATGTTGTAGATGTAAGGTGACTCGAACATGGTCACACGGGCGTTATCCTGTTGTGCGATTGCCATGGCGTTGTTGCAGTTGGAGGAGTACGGGTTCCAACAAACAACAGCACCCCACTGCTGACCATTGTAGTAAAGGGTCTCATTGCGAGGGAGAACAGTGTCTCCAGCCATTACTTCAGTGGCGGCAGGGGCCTCAGTAGCGGCAGCTTCAGTGGCGGGTGCAGCGGCTTCAGTCGCTACAGGCGCAGTGGTTGCTGTGTTACCGCAGGCGCTCAGCAGCATGCTGAGGACCAACAAAACTGACAAAACAAGCATCGTGCGTTTCATTTTCTTCTTTCTCCTTTTAAGGTTAGTAAAAACTGGTATGTCCAAAATCTTCTTTTCTTCGATAAACCACCTCCTTTTAGAATTTCCGCATCAAAATGAGAGCGTTCCCAAGATAGGTTAGGTGAATCGTACTCCTTACGTCCTCATTCCATAGTGGATGCGCCGCATGATTCACGGACAACCAACTCCGTGTCCATGATGATTCCCTGAGTGGACCTGATCCCCGAGTCTATTGAGTTGATCAGAAATTCCACTGCCCTGCTCCCCATCATGGATGGCATTTGCCTGATCGTCGTCAATGGAGGAACCGTCTTTGATGAATTGGGGAGATCATCAAATCCTACAATTGCGACATCTTCCGGGATGCGCAGATTCGCTTCGCGAAGAGCGCGCATCGCTCCGTATGCCATCGTATCGCTGGCAACAAATACAGCGTCCGGCTTGTATTTCAACAGCCGTATCATTGCCTTGTATCCGCCTTCTTCTGTAAAATCTCCCTCAGCGACCAATTCAGGCCTGGCCGGGAAATTGGAATCTTGCAAAGCCTTGAGATAACCCTGGTATCGATCGTATCCCGAAATTTGGTTCTGAATGCCTGTGATCGTGCCGATCCGTTTGTATCCCAACCTGACCAGATGCATGGTCGCTTTGCGGCTGGATTGCACGTTATCAACGTCCAGGTAATTGACACCACCATTGGGGTGACGACCGATGAGGATGTAGGGCATTTTACTTTCGACGATCGATTCGATGATCGGATCATTCATCGGAATTGAAGCCACCAAGACCCCATCCACCAATCCATTATGAAGTATACGCGAAATCATCCGTCTTTCATACTCCGGTTCGGATAACCAGAGCATGACGGAGTATTCACGAGTATTGCAAACAGCAGAAACTCCCTGAAGGAGCTGTGGGAAATACGGATCTGTAAAAATGACTGTAACACTGGCGGGAATGACCACACCAATAGTATTTGTCCGCCCTGACGCCAACCCTCTGGCTGCCAGGTTGGGTTGGAAATTATAACTATTAATGACCTGCATCACCTTCTGACGGGTCTGATCCTTGACGTTCTCTTCTTCGTTTATCACACGCGAAACAGTGGAACGTGACACTCCACTCAAGCGGGCGATATCTTCAAGGGTAAGAGGCATAAATACCTTATCAGTTCCTTATCGTTTGTGTGACGAAATAAACCAATCACTTACCGATCGACTTCAAAGAACAATAAATTCTTACCGAGCTACTGTGGGCTAACCATTATATTGAGTATCGTTCTAAACCGTGGTATCATTATGAGAGCGCTCTCAATGGTTATTGATATTATATGACCTTTTTTGAAATTGTCAATCACCTTTTATGATAACTGAATCTCGTTGATCTTTGCAACAGGTAATCATCATCTTCAAGGAGGTTATTTCATGAACGCGCAATCATTACCAAACATCCCGTGGGAGGAATCATCATCCAAATTCAACGATGTTGTCTGGCGCTACAGTCACAATCCGATCATTCCACGCGACCTGATCCCCTCTTCGAACAGTATCTTCAACAGTGCGGTTGTTCCTTTCAAAGGTGAATTCGCCGGTGTTTTTCGTTGTGACAATCGAAAGCGCGAAATGAATCTGAACCGCGGTTTCAGCAAGGATGGCATCAACTGGCAGATCGATAACGATCCCATCGAATGGCTTTGCAATGATCCTGAGATCGGTCGATTCCAGTACCGGTATGATCCACGCGTTCTCTGGCTTGAAGATCGATATTACGTCACCTGGTGCAACGGCTATCACGGTCCCACAATTGGGATAGGTTATACCTTTGATTTTGAGAAATTCCATTTTCTTGAAAACGCCCTCCTCCCCTTCAACCGCAATGGGGTGCTTTTCCCGCGCAAGATCAACGGCAAGTATGTGATGTTCAGCCGGCCCAGCGACAATGGACATACTCCATTTGGCGACATTTACCTGAGCCAATCTCCCGACATGATCCACTGGGGGGAGCATCGCTTTGTGATGGGTGTAACCGAAGGCTGGCAGAGCACCAAGGTTGGCGCCGGGCCGGTTCCTCTTGAGACCCCCGAAGGTTGGCTGCTGATCTATCACGGCGTTTTGACCTCGTGTAACGGATTCGTCTACAGCTTCGGCGCCGCCCTTCTCGACCTCGAAAAACCCTGGAAAGTGATGTACCGCACCAAACCCTACATCCTCCACCCGAAAGAACTTTATGAGAACGTTGGTGATGTTCCCAACGTCGCCTTCCCCTGCGCCACCCTGGTGGATGGTGACACCGGACGTATGGCCATCTATTACGGTGGTGCCGACACGGTAACCTGCCTGGCGTTCACCCGCGTTCCGGAATTGATCGATTTTGTGAAAGCAAATTCGTATTAGGCAATCATTCTCAATAACGCAAAGAGGTTCAATTATGAAATTTGGTTGTTTCGATGATCAAAATCTTGAGTACGTCATCTCCCGCCCCGATACTCCCCTACCCTGGATCAACTACCTGGGCAATGAGGCGTATTACGGCATCATTTCCAATACGGCAGGTGGTTATTCCT
>CAYWCH010000052.1:10669-12210 GCA_964456715.1 uncultured Anaerolinea sp.
GGATTCAGAAGGACGGTATATCTACCTGCGCGACAACCGATCCAAGAAACCAAGTTTCTGGTCACCCACCTGGGCGCCATCCAGAACCAAACTGGACACGTATGAGTGCCGCCACGGATTGGGATACACCACGATCCGCTCCAAATTGCACGGCATCGAATCAACCACCAAGTATTTTATTCCGCTGGGCGAAAACCTGGAGATCTGGGAGCTGACCCTCACCAATACTAGGGCTGAAAGCGCTGACCTTTCAGTGTTCTCAGCCTTGGAGTTTTGCCTGTGGGATGCCCTGGATGACGCCAACAACTTCCAACGGAATTACTCGGTAGGTGAAGTGGAAGTGGTGGACGATGTGATCTATCACAAGACCGAATACCGCGAACGACGCGACCATTTCGCTTTCTTCGCCTGCTCCGAAAAGCTGGCCGGCTTCGACACGCAGCGCGATGATTTCCTTGGCCCGTATCGCGGATGGGATGCACCGCTGGCTGTGGAAAAAGGCGTTTCAAACAATTCGGTTTGCATGGGTTGGCAGCCGGTTGGCTCTCACCATGTTAAAGTTTCCCTGAAACCCGGTGAGGTGAAGAAGATCATCTTCCTGCTCGGCTACCAGGAGAACAAGCAAAATGAGAAATTCAGTCCAGCCAACAGCCAGGTGATCAATAAACGCCACGTTAAACCGGTGATCACCAAATACCTCAAACAAGAAACCGTCGATAAATCGTTCAAAGCCCTGCGTGAATACTGGTTGGGCCTTCTCGAGAAACTTCAGGTCGCTACCCCCGACCTGCATACCAACCGGATTGTAAACATCTGGAATGCGTATCAGGTGATGACGACCTTTAATTTTTCCCGCTCTACCTCCTACTTTGAATCTGGCATCGGTCGCGGAATGGGGTTCCGCGACTCGAACCAGGATCTGCTGGGATTCATGCATTTGATCCCGGAGCGGGCCAAAGAACGCATCCTCGACCTGGCAGCAACGCAATTACCGACAGGCGGCGCCTACCATCAGTATCAACCGCTGACCAAGCTTGGCAATAACGACATCGGCAGTAATTTCAACGATGACCCCCTCTGGCTGGTTCTTTCCGTTTCAGCATACATCAAAGAGACCGGTGATTGGTCGATCTTGAAAGAACCTGTCCAATACGACAATAAACCCGGCAGCGAACAGCCGCTATATCACCACCTGCAGCGCTCGATCCAGTACACGCTCGACCGCATCGGTCCGCATGGATTACCGCTGATCGGCCGTGCCGATTGGAATGACTGCCTGAACCTAAACTGCTTCTCGGATAAACCCGGTCAATCCTTCCAGACCACCACCAACAAAGACGGAACAGTGGCCGAGAGTGTTTTCATCGCCGGCCTGTTCGTGCTGGCCTGTAAAGAGATGGAAGAGATCGCACGCCGCAGCGGCAATATAGATGAAGCCAATAAAATAGAAAAAGCCCGCTGCAAAATGGAAAAAACAACCAACGAAGCCGGTTGGGACGGCGAATGGTACGTTCGCGCCTACGACGATTTCGGGAAGAAGA
>CAYWCH010000053.1:0-5068 GCA_964456715.1 uncultured Anaerolinea sp.
GGGCAGAAGCTTTCAACAATCACACTGCTCAAACCTGGAATGACGATCAATATTGGCGAAACGATCGCGCTTGATTTTGAAATGAGGTCAACCGATGCTTCAGCCACAGTCGCGTCAAGACGAAAGCAAACACCATCCACACCAACAAATCTTACACCGTCAGCTCCTCCAACTCCAATTGCTCCTCCTGTTTACGTGATCCAACAACCATCACCGGTACCTTCGGCCCCGGTGGCACCGGTAAAGAAGAGCAACAAGACGATGATGATCCTCTTGATCATTGTTGCAGTAATCGTTGTCCTTTGCGTAATCCCATCCATTATTATGGAAGCGAGCAATACATGGTGTAATACCCTGGGAGGAATTTTTAACATGTTGAAACCGGGATCGTGCCCCTCTCTATAGGAAATTTGACCGGCAGATTTTCTGCCGGTCTTTTATTTTTCCTTTATAATTCGCTCATATTGATGCGAGGGTATATCGATGGCTGAAGAGAAGATTTCTCCCAAGTGGGGGACAGGTACAAAAGTGATTGTTGGTTTGTTGGGCCTGACAATCATGGCACTATTAATTTGGCAGTTCAAGAGCTTTATCGGTCCGGTGATATTCGCGTTCCTATTGTCATATTTGATCCATCCTCTGGCAGGAGCGATGAGCAGGAAGAATCGCCCATCCTGGCGGATGTCAGTAACCATCATCTATCTAATCATATTTCTGGTGTTGATTGGGTTGGCAACATGGGGTGGAATCTCGTTGGTACAACCGTTCCAAAGCCTGATCGTTTTCCTTCAGGGAATGCTCAATGACGTTCCCGGCTTCTTCTCGAATATAACCAGGCAACCAATATTAATCGGTTCATTATCAATTGATCTTTCAAAATTTCATAATGCTGATCTTTGGACACAGCTTCAGAGTGTTCTCTCTCCTGCGTTAACAAAACTGGGAACGCTTCTGGGGGATATCGCAGCCGGAGCAGCCAATATCGTTACCATGACCATTTTCTCGATCTTGATCTCCTACTTCATTACTGTGGAATCGACCGGGGTCAGATCGGAATTGATCCAAATTCGTGTCCCCCGTTACCAGGATGACATCAATCGATTCGGTAAATACTTTTCAAGGATCTGGAATTCATACTTTCGCGGTCAACTAGTTGTAATTCTAATTACGGTGGTTTTTTATACCATCCTTCTTACGGCTCTTGGGGTCAATTATGCACTCGCGCTGGCTATATTGGCAGGTTTGGCCAGATTTGTTCCTTATGTGGGGCCATTTGTCGCCTGGACGACTTATGGTCTGGTTTGCCTGTTCCAGGGGACAACGATTTTTGGGCTGGGTCCATTTGGTTATGCTCTGGTCGTGATCGGCTGTGCCCTGATCACAGACGTGATCATGGATAATTATGTCAGTCCGCGGATCATGTCGGATGCGCTCGGAGTACATCCCGCCCTGGTGTTGGTTTCGGTTCTCGTCGCGGCCAAGCTGCTCGGCGTGGTTGGTGTGTTGATCGCCGCTCCAACCGTGGCTAGCCTGCAATTACTTTTCACTTATGTATTCCGCAAGATGACCGATCAAGATCCATGGCGGAACATCAAGACCATCCCGGCTCCTGTTCCAATTAAAATTGTTTTTGGGCGATATATTAGAATACTTGGGAATTTTTTCTCAAAAATCGGTAACCTCATAAAAAAGCTCTTTAAGACACGAGAGACCAATTCTTTGCGTGATATTCAGAAGGAGAAGTAAAATGCCGGAAAAACCAGAAATGAAAACAGAAACAATGGTGGAAACCGAAGACTACGCGATATGGAAAGCAGACGAACCTGATGGTGAGACCACCTACCATCTCGAGCTGAACAATGTCACTGTTCATTTCTTTCAAGAAGAGTGGGATGAGTTCATTGAGTTGATCAAGAAGTTAAAATAGATTTCTCCAACCATTCCCAATACTCATCGTCGATCCCTGTCGATGAGTTAAATCGTTCATTACAGGATTACACATCATGAACCTTGATCAATTTGATAAGTTCCACGAGATCGATGTCGATGGAATGCTTGCTGAAATCGACGGATTGCCAGAACAACTTGAGGAAGCCTGGGCGCTGGGACTTAAACAACCCCTGCCAGCTTTTGATGAGATCACAGCTGTCGTCGTGGCTGGGATGGGTGGTTCCGCCATTGGAGCGGACCTGGTGGCTGCGACGGTGGCAGATACCTGTCCGATACCTGTCATCGTACATCGTGACTATGGCATCCCTGCCTGGGCCAAACACCACAACGTGTTGGTAATTTTGTCATCACACTCAGGCAATACGGAAGAAACCCTTTCAGCGTTTGAACAGGCCAGCGCTGCCAATTGCCAGATACTGGCAATCTGCACCGGGGGGAAATTACAGACCGGCGCCAGTGATGCAGGTTATCCTGTTTGGAATTTTATACACCACGGACAACCCAGGGCAGCGGTGGGTTTCTCATATGGTTTATTGCTGGCACTATTCGTTCGTCTCGGTCTGATCCCAAATGTAGAAGCAGATGTGGATGCTGCGATCAACGCGCTAAAAGTGGAAAGAGAAAAGTTAAAAGCCGACAGCCTTCTCCGCAACAACCCATCCAAGCGTCTGGCTGGACAAATGGTTGGACGTTCAGTCACTCTGTTCGGCGCAGGTGCCATGGCCACCGTTGCGAGGAGATGGAAATGTCAGATCAACGAGGTCGCCAAAGCCTTGGCTTCTTATGAACCCTTGCCTGAAGCCGACCATAATACCCTGGCCGGGATCTGTTTTCCACCCGAAGAGATCAATAAGCTGATGGCATTTTTCATCCATTCCGACTCGGACCTTCCCAGGAACCAGCTAAGGTTGAAATACACCCGTGAAACAATGATGGTGGAGGGGATCAATACTGACAGCTATACAGCCACCGGAAAGTCAAAGATCGAACAAATTTGGCGGGCGATCCAATTCGGTGATTACACGGCATATTATCTGGCGATCGCCTACGATACGGATCCCACTGCCATTCCTCCAATCTCTAACTTGAAAGAATTGATGTCAAAATGAGCCGAAGAAGCCAGGTTACGCCCTGGCTTTTCTTTTGGTATTGACAGTAATTATTTTCCAGATAAACTCAGAATCATAGACCATGACCACTCGAAAGATCCTTCACCTCGACCTGGATGCTTTTTTCTGTGCTTGCGAAGAATTGAAAGATCCTTCGCTGAAGGGTAAAGCTTTCGCTGTCGGAGGCCAGGCCGGGCGCAGAGGAGTGATCTCCTCCTGTTCGTACCCGGCGCGCAAAAAAGGCGTCCATTCAGCCATGCCGACGGGTCAGGCAATCCGGATATGCCCGGAGCTGCGTTTGATCTCTGATCACCACAGCGATTACGGTGTCCAATCCGACCGCGTGATGGCAATACTTGGTGAGGTAACTCCGTTGTTGGAGCAGGTCTCGATCGATGAAGCGTTCATGGATGTTACAGACCTGCCATATTCACTGGAGACTTTAGCGAGGGAAATCCAGGCAAAGGTGCAAAGCCAAACACAATTGCCTTGCTCATTGGGTGGAGCAACCAACAAACTGGTCGCAAAAATCGCCACCGATGCCGGCAAAGCGCGTACTTCGAAGGATGATTATCCGAGGGCGATCCTGATCGTCCCGCCTGGCCACGAAGCCGAATTCTTGGCGCCGCTCCCGGTCAAGGCCATGTGGGGTGTTGGTCCCAAAACAGAATCCGCGTTGCTCAATTACGGGATCAAAACGATCGGAGATCTGGCAAATTACCCCAAGGAATTGCTGGCCACGCATTTTGGAAAATATGGTGCTGAATTGGCTGACCGCGCACTTGGGATCGACAACCAACCCGTAACAGTTGAATACGAAGTCAAATCGGTCAGCCAGGAGATCACCTTCGATGTGGACACCACTGACCTGATCTATTTGCGAAAAACATTGAAAGCCCTTTCAGAGAAGGTTGGCAGGCGGCTCAGAACCAAAGGGCTTTGCGGAAAGGTGATCCGCATCAAATTACGCTGGTCAGATTTCTCAACTCATACGAGGCAGGTCTCGTTGGCACAACCAACCGTTCAAGATGGCGTGATCCTGGAAACTGCCCTTAAGCTGCTTTCAGATCTTTGGGAGGGCAACCGGGCTGTGAGACTGATCGGGGTGGGGGTTGCCAACCTGGAGGATTCTGTTCATCAGATGGAGCTTTTTGACACACCCAATGAAAAGGAAAGGCGTCTGCTTACCGCCCTGGACAGTCTGCACGAGAAATTCGGCAGGAATTCCATTGTCAGTGGGGATATTCTCGAGAAGCATAAATAATTTTGGCAAAATAAACCAAAAGGCGGGTAGAATTGGGGAATCTTGTTTTTTTACCCCAACCTGGTAACGGGATGCGACCCATGGATGGTTTTATTACAGAATCGGTAGCAAAGATCTCAGACGGCTTTTTTGCGAGCATCAAGTTGCTTGTAATCTTCATCGCAACCAAGCTCATTTTTGTGTTGGCACATAACCTGGTAAAGACACCCTGGGTGATCATTTATCTTTTGGTCCTGTTGGCGCTGGGTGGGTGCGAGCTGCACCGATCCCTTGCGTTGGGGATCTCGGAACATAAGCGCGCCTGGTTGGGCATGGTCTCGGGGCTGCTCTTTTGGCAGGTTTTTTCGATGGTGGCAGAAATTGGCGGGTTTCCCTTTTTTGAACGGTTGGGCGTCTTTTTCTGGATCATGTTGTTGCTTGCAACGATCGTTCTGTGGAACAAGGTGCTTCCACTCGGCGTCAGGATGGGGATGGTTGTTTTCAATACTTGTTGGCTGGGAAAATTGTATTTTAAGGGATTTTCGTTAATCGAAAATTGGTCACCTGTATTCCAGCTTGGGTACGAATCGATCCGTTTCGTGGCATGTGCAGCAGGGTTGGCAGCGATTGTTTATATCATTTTCAGAAGCCGCGATTTCGTCGGGCGCAGCTTCGCGGCAATCCTGATATTCGGGGCTGTACTATTTCTTTTCAGGGCGTTTTAACTGCTTATCGTAAACCATGATGATATCGTCAGCGATCAACT
>CAYWCH010000053.1:5078-12196 GCA_964456715.1 uncultured Anaerolinea sp.
ATATTTCCTGGCATATTTTGCAGCCTGCTGACCCATTTTTGCCCGCAACTCCGCATCATTCATCAGTTTGTTGAGCGGATCAACCAGCGCCTCTGGATCACCGCTGGGAACTACAAATCCTGTTTTGCCATCCTGCACAAGGTAATGCAGTCCACCCACGTCTGAAGCCACCACGGGGGTACCACAGGCCATCGCTTCGAGCGCGACCATTCCAAAAGACTCGTAGTATGAAGGCATGATCAGCATGTCTGCCGCTGAATAATAATAGGGCAGGGTTTCTTGTGCGCGTTTCCCCAGGAAGAGGACGAGGTCTTCCATCCCCAACTCTCTGCAAAGAGACTTGATCTTGCGCATTTCCGACGACATGTTTTCAGAAGATGAATCCGGATCACCGCCGATGACAACAAGGCAGTAACAGTCGCGGCCGCAGTGCCCTTGCTTGCGAATTACTGCCAGCGCACGGATGAGATTTTGCAGACCTTTGAGCGGTTCGATGCGGCCAACAAAGAGCAGCATCCTCTTCTTGCAGGTGAGCTCGATTGCCTCTTTGGCTTCATCTGCGTTTATGGGATAGAACCGGGAGGTTTCCACCCCGGGCGGGATGACGACGATCTTTTTCTTATCCGCATTGTAGAGGGTCATCAATTGATCCATCTCAGCCGGAGTGGCTGCGACGATCTTGTCGGCGAAGGAAATCACCGTTCTTTCGCCGTTGATGCGATAATCGCCTTCCATCTCTTCAGGAGATTGGGCGATCTGGTTCTTCATCAGCCCCAGCGTGTGGAACATTTGAATCACGGGGACCTGCCATCTTTCCTTCAACGTCTGAGCAGCGATCCCCGACATCCAATAGTGGCTGTGGATCAGGTCGTAATGGATGCCTTTCTCTCTGGAAAAACGATCGACTTCATCGGCAAAGGTCGGGATGTATTCGGCTAATTCCTTCTTGGGCAACGGGTGTTCAGGCCCGGCTGGAATGTGGACAACGCGGTTGCCGTATCCGAGGCTGTGGATGACATGGGGCACATGTTCATCCTGTGAGCGGGTGAAAACATCCACATGGATCCCCATCTGTCCGAGATGACGTGTCAACTCGGCAACGTATACGTTCATGCCGCCGGTGTCTTTACCACCCAGGGTCGCCAGGGGGCAGGTATGGTAAGAAAGCATCGCAATATTCAATGGGATTTCCTTGCCTTTATTGACGGGGTGCTGATATAATTCGCGCCGTGATAATTCATCTAAAGTGAATTATACGCCACCGTAGCTCAGTTGGTAGAGCAGCCGCTTCGTAAGCGGCGGGTCGCGGGTTCGACTCCCACCGGTGGCTCTTTGCTTTTAAACGCACAGGTGGGGGTCTTCCGCTTTACATACCGCCAAATATTGGGGAGTTGATAATTGCGAAATTTGGATTAATAAAGAGCGGTGGGTCTTCAAATTTGCAAATAAGATTAACAAATCATAGAGGAAATTTAATTTATCTTTCTAGCCAGTGTTCCAACAACAGAGATTATTATTTTGTGATTTGCTAAGTAATTATGGTGAAAAGTAATACCAAATACATAATTTAATCCACGATTTGCAGCTCGATAACGCAGGTGATTTAATAATAGTTCTTGGGATAATGAAATTTCATTTTCAAACGTTTTTTGGAAAGAATCAAACACCCCTTCAACAGATAGGTCAAAATCTTCTTGAAATTCAATTAATTTGGCTGTTGAGACTGTAATCGAGTCGGTAACCACACTATTTGGAAATACTGAAGAATCATCAGTCGAAGGAGAACTTGTCGTCGTTCGAATCTTTAAAAGCTCTTTATCAAAACACTCAAAGCAATATTCTTTGTCGGCAATTAGGTGTGTTTCCGCGTTTTGCTTGCATATACAGCATATAAATGTAAGTTTAGGAAATTCCGCACCGCAAGATTCACATTTGGTCTGACCTTCCTTGACTGTATAACCACAATATTCACACTGATACTCTGTTACTTTCTGTTCTGACATTGATCTCCTCCGTTGAATGAGACAAGCGAGTAAATGCTATCTTTTTCCAGCCCAGAACTGATGGCCACAGTTTAAGCAGGTAACCTTCACTTTTTGTGATCCAATCGCTCCTGCAGCTAACCCGATTGGTCCAAGGGCGACCAAGCCAACAAGGGCTTTGCCTGCACCGAACCCCTTCTTGTTTGTAGACAGAGAGGTTGAATAGCACTTCGGGCAATAAACAACGCCATCTCTATCATACTGAGTCAGACGCGCTGCTTGTTCAGATTTAAATCTTCTTTGGGCTTCAAGTTGTGAATCGGCATTCTTTTTTACCTGATCCCAAAAACCCTCTTTTTTAGCAGGAACAGCAGTGACAGGAAGAGGTGGAGGAATTTGCTGTGGAAGATCTCGGCCACAGTAACGACATACGATTGCTTCATCTTGAATTTCTTCAGCGCAAAATGGACATTTTTTCATAATTGATGTATTCCCCAATCAATAATATTTTTACTTGATTTTATAGAACAATCATTCTATAATATTTTTTGCCGATTCATGCGGAAGGGACACGAATGCAAAACCAACACATTTACTCAGTATCGGTCAATTGGATGCCATGCCTGGCAAATGCCTTTTTGACAATTTCTCGCGCTTCTGGAGAATCTTGCGTAATTCCTTTTTCAGAAAGCTCTTTTGAGTATTCTGATCGAGCTGCTAGTACATTATCGGCAAACTCCGCTGGAAACCCTGCTTCTAATAATGCTGTTCGTGGATCAGAAGGCTTTGGAATGCCAAATACTTCGTAAATTTCAGGGTGTGAATCCTTGAAATAATTTATAAAGGCATCAACAATTGTTTTTGTTGGCGGGGGTTCTTTGGCGTTATTTTTAATGTTGTTTAATGTCGGTTGGGGGATACCCATTGCTTTGGCGAGCTTAGATTCAGACCCGCCAAACTTTTTTTTCTCTTCGTCTATTAAATTGACCATCCAAGAGTGAAAATCAAGATTTTTCATTTCATTTCCTATTATAGCAAAAATCAATAAAAAAGAAGAAAAGTATTGACAATTACTAATCATTAGTTATAATGTAACTACTAATGAGTAATAGTTATTCAACCAAGAAAGGACTCAACAAAAATGTCTGAAACGGTAAAGACAAGTTTTTCGCTGGAACAGATCACTGTCGAACGTATTGAAGCTCTGGCAACTGAGACACATCGCGGTAAAGGAGATGTGGTCGATTGGGCGGTTGAAGAGATCTGGAACAGGAATAAAAAGGTCGAAACCCCCTCAGAGCTCGTCAATGAAACAGCGACGGCATAGGCGAGGGAACCATGACCGTTACCCCAGTAATACTGAGTAATTTCAATGACACCAAAGAAGAACCCTGGCAGCTTGCCACAATCAACCAGACTTCCTGGGTGCTTTATCGACCATTTGGCAGGAATGGTGGGTTGCGATCCTTCGCTGAGCTGCCGAAGATCTCTTGCCCTTTGATCGATTACTCGAAATGCGATCAGGATGCAGGTCAGAAGTTGATCAAGAAACATATTCACCTCGATGGGGTGGATGATCTGCAGGCGCTGATTGATGAATTTACCGCCCTTGGTGCAGTCGTTTTATACCCGGTTCTATATTAGCCATTTTTTCTCAACTAATCGAAAAATGCAGGAAAAACTTACAAATCGGTAAGAAAAATGTAATAAACCTCAACAATTTGACTCGAGAACGGTTATGTACGTAGAGATACCAAATGCCAAACACACGCCGGAAAGTATTGCCGTATTACCGAATTCAACGAATCGATGAAGCGTTGATGGTCAATGCGATGACCCTGAGGATATTGAACAATGTGGTGATCATGAAACTCTCCTCAGAAGAAATGCTCAGAGCCATCGCACAGGCCATTGACCTGGTTCACCAAAATGATAGAGCCCTGATGCTTGCCAAAGGTCAAGCTGGAGAAAGGAGTGAAGAGGAATCCTAAACCGAATCCACTTTTACGAAAGGAAATTATTCAATGGATGATATGAAAATCCTCGGCGAAGTAGAAATACCGCATCATCGTTTTTCAAAAGAAAACACAGCAAACCAGGCCAGAGAGATCATTGCAAAACTCCGCACCGACAAGGCATTGCTGGTCGAATTTGGAAGCAAAACAGAAGCTAACACGATGCGTTCGATGATGTACACCATGGCCATCCTCAAGTTTGGTGAAGCAGGGCACTTGGCCACCAGCAACCAAGACAACCTGCTCTATGCCTGGTTGCTCTCGCTTCCAGATGAAAGGAGTACGGATAAAAAATAATCAATTTCTGCTCGAAAGGAGATCTTATGAAAATTACAGTGACTGGTTTTGATGAAAAGAAAAGAAAGTTTGAAACAGAACTCGAATTAACCGAAGTAGATGGCAAGCGAACGTGGAAATTTCTCAGCGTCAAATATGAACCTCAAAAACAAATAAAAAGAAAGGAATTCAAAAATGACCAACCAAGTTTCGAACGATCCCTGGGAATCTGCTGAAAACCCGCAGCTGCGGGCAATGGAGATCTGGGGCACTGCTCAGATCGACACGTACTACTGCGTCCTTCAAAAGGGCGTTGGGAAAATCCCGTTTGACCCGAATGTTCACCCGCTGGATCAGCGCCGCACGGCTATCGATATAGTGGTGACTGCGCTGCCTGAACTGAACATGGACAAACCGGCTCGCCGCGAACTGATCGCCGAAAGCCGTGAGTGGGCTGGAATCATCCATCCCTCGATCAAGGCACTCGGTATCTCCGCTCGAGAGCTGAACGGGAAGTTTGTCCAGGTCAAATTCAAACCCACCGGTGATACCTACACCAACGGCAACGGTGAGGTAAAGGAAAAGACTACCTTCGATTTCGTGAAGATCTTCGCCAACGAAGCTGCGTGCCGGGCTGATTTCCAGCAATCACAGAACCAACCTGCCGGCCAACCGCAGGCCACTGTTCAATCGACTGCGCCGAACCCCAACGATAATGCCGAAAAACAGACAGCGATAGCCTTCTTGAAGGTGATCGTTGAGAACGCCTGCAAGAACCAATCAGATCTGACTGCGATCCGAACCCTGGTCGCTTCACAGATCGTCGCATACGGTGGACCCGTGGCCAAGTTCTTCACAGTGGACAGCCCCGAAACAATGCAGCTGATCCAATCCAAAATGGTGCCTGCGTAAAGGAGGCTTGAATGCTTCTTACCGATAATAGTCCAGTTATGAATATGACCGTTGAGCAGGAAGATGCCGAGTTGATCAAAACAATGGTGCCTGAAGCTGAATCAATGAGCTACCAAGATGCCTTGAATTTGGCAGCAGAACGTGATCTTGAAGCTGCTGAGGAATTGATCGCATCGGTGGATCTCGCTGAGCAATTACCTCCAGACCTCGACATTCTCGCCAGGCAAACAACCCTGGAATCGATCCCTGGTATTAGGCGAATGGCTGAGCGAATCGGTTTGATCTTCCTCTCGAACGCCATTGATCTCATGAACGTGGCATAACCAAAGGTGGCAGTGTACGGTGCGCATAGCAACTCTGTTGCAGGATCGGGTTCGAATCCCGACCACCACTTTATCAAAAACAAAGGAGCTCACATGACACTTACTGCAGTCATCATCGATAGCCGCGAACCCGAATGGGTGCAAAATCTGACCTTCGGCGGGATTCCAAAGACAGTAAATGCGCTTGATCATGGGGATCTTCTCGGTGCCACAGCTGATGGATCTTCGATTCTGGTTGAACGTAAAACACCAGATGATTTGCTTGGAACGATCAAAGAAGGGCGCCTATTCCCTCAACTGGCCGATATGCTCGATAAAACCCGCTGGGCTTACCTGGTGATCACCGGTGAGCTGCAACGCGGAGCCAACGGCAATGTGATCACAGACCGGGGAAATACCGGCTGGAGTTGGCACGCGGTGCAGGGTGCCCTGATAACGGCTCAAGAAATGGGAATCTTTGTCACCTTCGCCGGTGGGGATGCTGATTATGAAGCGTGCATTCAGCGGATCAGCAACCGTGATCGCAAACCAGATCTCGTTCTTGAACCCCCAAAGATGCCGCGCATCCTCTCAGCCCAAGAATCAGTGATCGCATCGCTTCCGGGGATTGGAATTGAACGGCTTCAATCAGTAATGAAGCATTGCGGAACACCGGCATGGGCGCTGGTTGGCCTCACTGATCCAACCACTGATATCCCCAATATTCCACGTAATGTGAAAACAAAAATCCGCGCTGCGCTGGCTCTCAAAGATACTGAGCAGCTCGGAATTTTGACTAACGAAGACGGTGAGGAGGTGGTTCGGATCATACCCTTTGGAGCTCAATAGATTCTTTCAGTCATCAATAAAGGAGAAAACCATGAAACAATTTTCAGAATTATGGCCATTGCCAGCACCAGAAATCGTCGTTGTAACCGGTCCATACGGTTGTGGAAAAAGCACCTTCACCCTGGGTACCGGTGCCGCGCCTGATCGAACTCTTGTGGTTGATTTCGAAAAATCACAGAGCTCGTTTGCTGAACAGCTTGGCTTCCCTTATGTGGATATGCAGGCTGAACTTGGCAAGGTTTACCCCAACGGCTACAAAATGATCGACCTGTACAACCTCACAGTCAAAAAGGTTGATGAATTGCTTGCCCCAGGGAAGTTCGATGTTTTAGTCCTGGACAATGCCAGCCCCTTGGAAGATGGCCATCTGGCTTATGTGGAATCGCATCCGCAGGAATTTGGCCATACGCCAGGGCAATACAACTCCATGTCGGGTTTGAAATGGGGTGACGTGAAGACCAAGTATTCACAGAACCTTACTCGATGGGGCAGCCTGGTAAAGATCATCTTCATCGTGGTTCACCTGCGTGATAAGTGGGTGGGCAATTCGATCCTCAAGGATGCTTTTGGTAAAGCAGTTCAGGAACCCAAGGGCAAAGAAACGCTTGATCAGCTCTCCAGTCTTTTTGTCTGGCTGGAACATGGTCCAAAAGGTATCCCTGCAGCTAAAGTACTGAAGTGCCGTGTTGACCGCAAGATTTTTATCGCTGATCCTACCAAACCGCCTGAAGGTGTGCCGGCAGATTACCTGGCCGAGCTCAATGGTGAGCCTGGGGTTGTCA
>CAYWCH010000054.1:0-10322 GCA_964456715.1 uncultured Anaerolinea sp.
ATGCGCTGCATCAATCTGCGATCGATCTCATCGATGCCGTATTCATCCCTTTTTGCGCGGCTGGTCAGCAATTGCTCAATGTCTTGCCAATCATAACCGGAACAGCGCAGCAGCGAGATCGGTGTCTCGGCAAGGTACTCCAGCACATCCAACGAGGGGTTGTCTTTAAAACCATCGAAGGTTGGAGCCAATAAATCAAGCAATTCGTGACATCCCTGCCGTAATTCTTCGATAACCGAATCTGTGATCCCTGAAGTATCACTGGTGGCCAAATCGCCATCGTTATTACTCAACAAACCCAACAATTCCACCTTACGACGCCAGGGATTGACTTTTCCAACATGGATCACACCATATTGACTCAAATCGATGGCTTTCATCGTCAGGGCCATCAACAAAAATGTTTTTGCTGTAATCGAGGTTGCTGAAAGATCCGCATCCGCAAAACGGAATTCCAGGTGAAATGGAAGGAGGCGGCCATCATCGGTAAAACCAACATGCTGTAAGTTAAAAAGTTTTGATGTTCCGGGACTTGTTTACTGAGATGCAGTTCGTTTTGAATCTCTTGCATCGTCATGTGAATTGGAGAATAGCGGACCATTTCGGTGTGGCTGGTGTGATTCCGGCGGCGGCACAACCCTTTACGCGTCTCTCCACTGCTGGTAATGAAACGTAATTCGGGGGAGTAACGGCGCACCAAATTCCACAAGTTGGCCAGGATGATCTCCGGTACCGGCTCAGCCAGGGTGGGGGTGAGTAAATGGAAGTGCAATCCACAGGTCGACCTGGCTCGTGAACCGAGCTCGAGCAATCGGGATGTGATCGTGAGGTATTGCTGCTGTAATGCTTTGAAATGAGGTTGCCGGCCGATGACTCGAATTTCCAAGCCGCAATGCTCGGGGGCAACGTCCAATACCCCGATACTGCCAAGGTTGTCATAGGTGCCAGAAGGTTCTACCACTGCGATCACCTTCTGTTCGAATTCTTCGCGGGTAGAACCTTTTGGCGGTGCCACTTCAATCTCAGTACCCACTTTTATCAGACGGTAGAAAAGATCCTTCCAATAACTCACATCGGAAAGCGAAAGCAAATCTTTACGTCCGAGAACAATGGGATCCTTCATGGCATTTTTAGATTTTCTTATCCTGGTTCGTCTGTTCGTGCTTTCCCGGAACTAGACAGCTTGGAAATGGACGATACAACCCTTGCCCTCATGCCAGCGTTCGATGTTCACACGACCCTTGTATCCCAATTGGCGAAGGGCAGCACTGGTAGCCAGCATTACCGGACAAATGAATGGGATTTTTACACCATTGGCAATCAATTGATCACAGAACAAGACATTGTTGCAGCCCTTGACACTGATATCCGTCTTGACCATATCTGTCTTGATCGTGATCTCTTGCGCAAGACCGTATTCATCCACCAGAATCCGTTCTATTTCTTTACCAAGAGCTAATGGATCCTCTGCGGCGATCTCAAGACCTTGCTCTTTCTCCATCATTTTCAAAACTGCGTCACCCATACCATGTGAAAGCGCCATGCATGAGTCACCCAAAGTGTCATAAACCTCAGAGAGCAGAACTTTCATTGAAAGCATCATCATTCGTTGCGCATTTGCTTTTTTTGCTTCATCAGTAGCCATTTTTAATCTCCTTTATTAATCGTCTAAGAATAATTATCTTGGGATAGCGTCCCATAACCTGGGCGCATACTCTTCCATCAACATGCGAACAGTACCAAGTACTGCATTGCGTGTTACCGATAAAAGGATGGAGTAAGAACCATCACCGAGATACTTGGTCAGCACATAAACTTTCTCGGTAGTAGCGATTGATTCTTCAAATGTACCAAGCGCGAGTTTGTCGGTAGCTTTCCTGGCTGCGGTAAGAGACATGGATGCACGACCTGTCATCAAATCAGCCAACTCAGCATCCTGAACGATGGTTTCTTGAGCAACTGCCAAACTATCCGATCCACAGACAGTCACCTGGACCATATCTCCGCCGAGTTCACCTCGAAATTCTTTTAATAAATCGTTGAGTTTTGCCATTTCATTCTCCTATACCATATTTGATTAGCGGGGAATTACTTTTGAAATTCGTTCGGCGTAAATCTTGCTGATCATGCGCAGGTTGCCGATGCTGCCGTTCTTCCTGTCGACAATCGTTGTAAGAAAATGCTGATCATCGCCCGGGAGGAACACGTTCATCACGAAGTAATTAGCAGTTTGAAGCAGCAGATCATCCATGCCACCCATGCCCGCTTTGTCACTTGATGACGATGCCAATTTCAAGAAGACTGCCAGCTGCGCGGAAACAGATTCTGGATCAACCTTCCCTTTTGTGAGATTGGCGATGGACATACCATCCATACCTGTGATCAAACCGGCGAAAAAGCCATTCATTTCGCCACTCATCTCTTGCAACATTTCGTCAATCTTTGTAGCCATTCCTTTTACCTCCTGCATTCCTGCTTGATTTGTTTTCTGTTTTCCAGATTCATGTGTTTCTTCATCAATTCTTTTTGCTCCCTCCATTAAGAGGCCTGACCAGGATCGGTGAATCGTTACATTTGGTGTTTCAACTCCGGCTTCCACCGAAAAAGTCCCTTCTTCCCATTTCAGAATCTCAAAGACTACCTCTTCACCTTCATCCTTCCCCAACTGGGCATGGACAACCTCTCCGCCTTTGAAGAAGACCAGAGCGGTATGAGATGTGTTCTCGATTGTGACTCTTGCTGTTTTCCGGTCGGCGCACTGATGTTGGATCAGATCCGCCACCGTCATATCACGTAAATTTCCTTTTAGTCCCATGGCATTATTCCCAATAGTGCGACCAGATCTCAACGATCTTCTTGATGGTCACCGAAGTGACGTGCCGATAGCTGGTACTGCGATCGGGGACAATAACAGACAGGATCAGGTCAAAATTCTTTGCCTTGAAAGATCTGCAAATGAGATGCCTGCCATCCTTGTCAAACAGAGAGATCTCTTCAGAACTGGTAAAACCGATCTGTTTGCTAACCTGAACCGCAGTTTTCTGAATGAATGCCACGACTGCCGATTGTTTATCGGCATTCATGCCGGGTTCTGCGGCCGATGCGATTGCCAGTCCGGCTGAATCAGTCAGGATCGAAATTGGGAATCCTCCTTCCTGGTTCATTTTGGCGAGCAACTGGTTCAATTCGTTCGAACTTGAATTACCTGGATTTTCCATTAATCTGCACCTCTGGAATTTATCGAGCCATGGCTCGTTGAACCTGACCAACCACATTCTTGGTGATCGCTTTTAACGTATCGAACACACCTTCTCCCCTGGTTGCCACAGCCGGATAAATGGGAAGGCCGTGAACATGGAGAAGCGCTTTCAGTACCGTTTCAGAAAGTGCATCCGGCAGGTCTTGCTTGTTGAACTGAACAACGATGGGAATTCCCGTCATGGGGGTCTCGAACGAGGACAGATGCGTGTGCATCATTTGCCAGGATTCGATGTTGGCATTGACCCGGTCTGGATGCGAATCGGCGACAAACACCACACCGTCCGCGCCGCGCAGCACCAGTTTTCGGCTGGCTTCGTAATATGCCTGCCCGGGAACGGTATAAAGCAGGATCTTGGGGGTAAGACCGCTGATCTTGCCAAGTTCCAGTTGCAGGTAATCGAAGTACAGCGTACGGTCTTCGTGGGTTTTTAATGAAACCATCTCGCTACGGTGAGAGGGATCCACTCTCGCATAGATCTGTTCGAGGTTGGTTGTTTTACCACTAAGAGCAGGACCGTAATACACTACTTTTAAGTGAAGCTCTTTTTGCTGCCAGTTGATATGCATACGTCTACCCGTTCCAGATATTGTTTAATGAATTTTCATAAAGATCCGATAATTTTTCGTCATCCAACCCGAGGCTGAGCAACTCAAGGTCGCTGACGGGCGTTTTAACGATCTCACCAATTTGCCGAGCGGTCTCTTTGATTAATATGCGCGCCCAGCCAATGGGTACCTGACCGGGAACGATGGTCAACAACAATAGATCCTTGCCGGATTCAGAGATGAAAAGGGTGGATTCGATCCCCTCGCGAATGATCAATTGGCTCAGATCGTATTGTCCGGTCACTTTCGCCAATTCCTGGCTGGCTGAAAGGTCACCCGCCAATAACGACCCAAGTGCGTTCACCTTGTTCGGAGCAAGGGATTCAGAGGTATAAATGGATTGTCCGGCGGTATCTGACACCATCATGAAGAGTGTCTGCAGTTTTTCCTGAAGTTCACAGGCAAGCTTTGAAATGGCGTCTTCCTGAAGTGAATAAACCATCAGACCGCTTCGTAATTTCGTTACTTGATCATTTGAATTTTGATTTTGATCTGTCATATTTGGTTTCCAATGAATAAATTAATCCTCATCCTTGTCAGGCAGGATCAGACCAACAGCCAGCGCTTCATCGTGTGACATGGTAAATGACTTCATCGCTTCGTTGAGGGTTCGATCCTGCGAATACGTCCCATTTTCCGATCCACCATCTTCTTCATCCGTGGTAAAAAGCTTGTCCAATTCGCCCAACACGGCCTGGTTAAAACTGGTGTCGAAAACCTGCTTCTTCCGGTCAGTATTGGATGTTTCGATCACCTCGCCCAATTCCGCGACGATTTTTGTGGCTCGTTCAAACAACTCCCCACGATTTTCAAGTAACAAAGAGGTTGGGATAAGTGAGATGAAAATATTCTTGCTGTTGACGGTGCCCGTGATCAAGATGTAATCGCGGCTTTCACGGAATTGCAGCACCGAATGACCAGATTCTTCGTTGATCTGGCTGCCCGACCTTTCCAGGATCGCCTGGGCTGTCCTCACCAGAGAATTCATCTGATCCTCGGGAAGGTTTTGCGTATCGCCCACTGATATTTGAATATTCTCATCCTGGTTGAAAAGCAACGTGCATAAGGCGTTGACGTTTTCATGGAAACCCGTCAGCACCTGTCGGATCTGGTTTTTAATATCTACAGATTGAACCACCACACCCGGCCGGCGGATTGAAATATCACCCAGAGCCTGCTTAACCACTTCGCGGAATGTGTTCAGATCAAGCGGTTTATTCAGATAAGCAAAGGTTTTCAGGCGTTTGACCTCGGATTCGACCTTTTCGCTGCCGTATGCGGTGATAAAGATCACCCGCGTGTTCGGTTGAACGTTGTGGACCATCTCGACCAATTCAAGGCCATTCATGCCCTGCATGTGATAATCTGTGATCAAAAGTTCCACCTGGTACTTTTCCATGCATTTAAGCGCTGTACTGGCATCGAGAGCTGTCAAGATCCTGAATTCATGGCCAAGTTTCATCAGGCTGTTCTTGAGAACAACCAGTACAGATTCTTCGTCATCAACAATTAATATCGTTTTCGAGTCCATGGTTTCTTCCAGGATCAGTCTATCAAATGGCAGGTTGCTTTGCGGTTAGGGTTTGTTGGCAAAGGTTGAAAATTCCCTCCGGGTGAGAGGGGATGAAAAAGGACTTGCCTTTGTAAGCAAGTCCCGTTTATGTTATCCCGCCCAAAGGTATCCTTCGAAACGGATGGTTTTGATATAGCGCGGTTTTTGAGGGTCCGGCTCCACCTTTTGCCGCAGACGATGGATATGGTATTTGACCAGTTCCGCAGCCTCGCCGGGTCCGCAATTGTAACCGAGGACGCTTTGAGCCAATTCAGCCGCCGAAACCAGCCTGGGAGACGCCTTGGCCAGGTCCAGCAGGAGTTTAAACTCCGTCGTCGTTAGATCCAGCTCAATGTCACCCATGATGGCTTTTCGGTGATCGATGTCGATGGTCAGATCACCTTTGCGGAGAATCGCCTGCCCGTTTGGTTCCGGTTTTTGAACCGGCGGTTCAGCTTCAAGCGCCTGAAGGGTGGATTGCAAACTGGCAATCTGCTCGCGGAGTCGGGCTTTGTACAAGTTCTGATCATAACGCTTCAAGGCATTCGCCACGCGCTGGCGCACAATATCGGGTTGAACCGGCTTGATCAGGTAATCGAACGCGCCCAGCCGGAGCGCCTCGATGGCACTTTCGATATCGCTGTGCCCTGTGAGGATGATCACTTCAGTTTCTTTGTCTCTTGAGCGCAGCTCTGCCAATACCTGTAAACCATTCACCGGAGTCATGTGCAGATCCAGCAGGATCACCTGAAAAACCTTCCCGGCAATCAAACGGATGGCATCGCTGCCGGATCCAACAGATTCAATGTGATAATTCGGTTGGGCGAGAGCACGTTCCATGATGAAGCAGATATCGGGTTCATCATCGACGATAAGAAGATTATATTGGTGGGATCCATCTCCGTTCATGGTTGCAGATCTCCCGGTTTCTCAGCAGGGAGGACGATCTGCAATTCCGATGACGCCCGGTCAACCACCAGGTGGATGGTACCCACGCTGGATTTTATGATGCTCTCCGCGAGTGACAGATCGACGAAGTTCTTCATGTTTGCTTTTTGGGGATCGATCTCAATGGGCAGGCTGCTTTTAAAGGTCAGTTCAGCCTTGCCGTCTTTTTCAACGACCTCCAGGGCCAGGTCCCGGCGGCCAGCCAGCATGAGCGCGTTATTAAAGTTTAGAAAAATATTCAATAATACGATCAAAAGTTGGGTGCGTGGCATACGGATCGAATCCAATGTTCCTGTGCAGTGGTTTTTCAATATGATGCGCTTCTGGTTCAAGTCATCCTTGATCAGCATGATTACCTCATCCAGAACCGGATTGAGTTGAACCAGCTCTGGAGCAGCTTTATCAGGATGGTAAATGGAACGCAGGAGTTCGGTCAGCTTTAAGACACGAGTGGATTCGCGCTGGATCAATTCAAAGTACAGCTTGGCAGCTTCCGGATCGCCCAACTCTTCGAGTCCCAGCGCAGCTCCCCCCTGGATCGATTGCATGGGGTTGTTAATCTCGTGAACGATGGCGGAAGTAATCCTGCCAATAGTGGCCAGGCGGATCACTTTCATGCCTTCATTAAATATTTCAACCATCTCTTTGGGAGAGATCTTTGATTCTTCCATTCCCATTTTTGTATCAACAGTAATTGACATATGAAATTGATAATCAGTACCTAAATTATACAGAATTTCGGAATTAAATAAAGGAAAAAATCACCCCCACCAACGAAACCTGCCAGCAATTAACCCTTCAGCTGTTTTTCCAACTCGGCGCGAAGCACTGCCGGGTTGGCTTTACCGCCGGCTGCCCGCATGACCTGCCCAAAGAACCAGTTGGCCAGCGTTTCCTTGCCGCTGCGGTAACTGGCAAGCTCGGAAGGATATTGCTCCAGCACACCTTTGACCAGGTCGGCAATGAACGAGCCGTCGGATACCTGCGCCAGCCCTTTGGTCTGGATGATCTCTCCGGCCCCCTTGCCGGTCTCGAGCATTTCCACCAATACCACCTTGCCGGTGGTCAGGTTGATCTTTGCCGATTGGACCGATTCGATCAGTTCCGCCAGCATTTGCGGCGTCATCAGGATGGACGAAATGTCCTTGCCCGAAGCATTCATCCAGGCAAAAAGCTCTCCCAAAATCCAGTTGGCAGCAGCCCGCGCAGGCGCTGAGGTGAGAGTGGATACGGTCTTTTCAAAGTACTCTGCGGTTTCCAGTTCGGAAACAAGCAGGGCTGCTTCCTTGGCGGTGACGCCGAACCGCTGCTGGTAGCGCAGCGCTTTCGCTCTCGGCAATTCGGGTAACGCCTCGCGGACACGGTCGATCCAGGCTTGCTCCACCACCAGTGGAGGCAGATCGGGTTCAGTGAAGTAGCGGTAATCGTGCGCCTCTTCCTTGGAGCGCTGCACGTAGGTGCATTGTTTTTCCTCATTCCAGCCGCGGGTTTCCTGGTCGATCGTTCCACCCTGATCGAGGATGGCGGCCTGGCGTTCGAGCTCATAGGCGATGCCGCGTTCCATGGCACGGAAGGAGTTCAGGTTCTTGATCTCCACGCGCGGGCCGAGTTCCGTCGTGCCCTCGGGGCGGATGGAGATGTTGGCCTCAAAGCGCAGCACACCTTTTTCCATGTTGCCGGAATTGGCTCCAACCGCGCGAACGATCGAGCGCAGGTTGGTGGCGTAAGCGCGAACCTCTTCCACGGAGTGCATGTCCGGTTCGGAGACGATCTCCAGCAGGGGCACCCCGGCGCGGTTGAGATCAACCAGGCTGTAATTCTCGCTGCCTTCGTGGACATGCGTCAGTTTGCCGGCGTCTTCTTCGAGGTGAACACGGCGCACGCGGATCACGCGCTCGCCGTCCGGGGTATCGATGACCATGCGGCCATTGAGGGCCAGCGGATATTCAAATTGGGAGATCTGGTAACCCTTGGGGAGATCGGGATAGAAGTAGTTCTTACGGGCAAAGATGCTGGTGCCTTGCACGGCGCATTCCAGTGCCAGTGCCACGCGGATGCCGTATTCCACGGCCTGTTTGTTCAATACGGGCAGGGTACCGGGCATGCCTGCGCAGATGGGGCAAACGCTGACGTTCGGCTCCGTGACCGTGGTATCGACGTTGGCGCAGGAGCAGAACATCTTGCTGGCGGTGGCCAGCTCGGCGTGCACTTCCAACCCAATGACCGCTTCATACTTCATAATAGGATTGATTTTACCATCAGAAATAAAATCTGATGATTTCATTAATGTTTGAAAAATTCTTTTAAAAGTACAGAAAACCGCTCCCTGACTCATTCCCCATCGGTTTTTATCCGGGATTAGCTTTACCTAATTTTTACAGATAAATTTCCCGAATTTGATAAAATAAGCTCATCGGTCGTAGCAAACAAATCAAAATTGGGAAAGCAATGCGAAAGAGCATTTCAGCAGTTATTTGTGCGTTGTTAATCCTTGGCTGTTATCAGGTGGCCCGGGCGGATACAACTTTAAGTAATACCGAATACGTATCCATCCAGAGTGATGGGGTTACCCTCAGTACCGGCTCGAGAGCGGAAAGCCCCTCTGTAAGTGGTGATGGCAGGTATGTTGTTTTTCATTCCGGTGCTGCCAACCTGGTGAGCGGTGACACAAACGGAAGTACGGATGTGTTGATTAAAGACATGCAAACCGGCGCGATATCGATCCTCTCGAAATCAGCTTCCAATGTGATCGGCAACGGGTCATCTACCTGGCCGACCATATCCACCAACGGACGATACGTGGTTTTTTATTCCACTGCCAGAAACCTTGTCGCCGGTGATACCAATGGCGTGTCAGATGTTTTTCTGATCGACCGGGGCACGGATAATGACGAAACGAACAACACGATAGAACGGGTGTCAGTCACCACGAGCGGAGGACAGATCGGATATTTCTCCGCGGTACGGCGCGGTGCGGTCAGCAATAACGGTGCGTACGTGGTTTTTTCCACGCCGGCGACCGGCGCAGCCATGGGTGGGGGGATCACCGACACAAACCGTAATGAAGATATCTATCTCTGGAGCCGATCCAGCGGAACCACCCGGCTGATCTCTCATTCCTCCTCATCTTCAGCAACCGCCGGAAACAGTGCCAGCACCAACGGCATCATCTCTGATGATGGAAAGTATATTGTGTATCTCTCCATGGCTACCAACCTGGACGCAAATATTGGCGGTACAGGGCTGACTGACACCAACGGGCTTTTCGACATTTTCTTTTACGATGTCGCTGCAGATACCACAAAACTGATCTCGCTGACGACCACCAACCAGTTGAGCACATCGGGGAACCCGGGGTACCTGTCCATGTCCAACACTGGCAGACAGATCACCTGGACAACCAGCGCGCGCCTGGACCCTACCCTGGATACGAATTCCGCAACAGATGTGTACCTCTATGATCTTGAGAGCGCCAGTCTCACCCTGGTTTCTACGTTCACTTATGATGGCGGAACACAGCACGATTCTTATAATCTTGGGAGCTACTGCTCAGGCATTTCTGCCAATGGCAGGTTCGTGTCATTCGCTTCTTATTCGGTGAACCTTGTGCCCGGAAAGAACCTTTACACGATCGGCGAGGTATACGTACACGACATGACCAGCGGGGAAAACATCAGGGTGTCGGTCGCCGCGAACGGCGATGAAGCCGCCAGTGGTTCTCCGTACAGCATGTACACGGACATTTCGGATGATGGGCGTTACGTGGTTTACAGTTCAGTCTCCACCGGTCTGGTGGCGGGTATCGACGATACCAATGCGCAATACGACATTTTCCGCTCTTACGCGGATTGGACCAAGCCGACCGTGGTTACCACTTCTCTGCAATCCAGTTATGCGTTGACCGGCCCCAACCAAATTACGATCACCTTCAACAAACCCATGACCCCGGCCGACA
>CAYWCH010000054.1:10353-12100 GCA_964456715.1 uncultured Anaerolinea sp.
TGCCGGCGCGAACAACCCTTCCAATTACATACTGGTCAATGCCGGAGCCAACCACACCATCGATTACGCTTCCTGCGGCGCTGATATTACTGCTGTGGATGACCTGGCGATCTCCATTGATAGCGTTGTTTATGAAAAAACCACATTCTCGACCACCGTCGGAATCAACGGCGGGGTGAACCTGCCTGCCGGAAGATACCGCTTCATGGCCTGCGGTCATTCACCCTACGCTCCGAGGGCGTTGTTCGACGCGCTCGGCAACAAAATGGATGGGGATTATGTTTTCGACTTCCGTGTCACATCTCCTGCAAACGGCAGCGAGGACGATGGGGTGATTTTACCGGTGACCGGATTCGCTCCGGGCAGGATATCACCGCTCAGTGCAGCGACAAACAGTATGCAGTATTCAGACACGGCAATGACGCTTAAGATTCCTTCGTTGGGCGTCAGCGCCGCGATTGTCGGTGTACCCGGCGAGGATGGCAATTGGGACGTTTCCTGGCTGGAAGATTCAGCAGGCTGGCTGCAGGGCTCAGCATACCCGACCTGGCAGGGCAACACCGTGCTCACGGGCCATGTCTGGGACGCGAACAACCAACCCGGGATCTTCGTCAACATCAAGAACCTCCAGTATGGAGATCGCATCCTGATCCGTTCCGGTGAGCTGACTTATGTATACGAGGTACGCGAGAACGCGACGGTCGATCCCAACGATTTCGAGACGGTTTTCAAACACGAAGAACTGGACTGGATCACCCTGCTCACCTGCGAGGGGTTCGACCCATCCACCGGGCAGTATTCCCAGCGGCGCATGGTCAGAGCAGTTTTGATCAGCCTGGAATAAGAAAAATCCTCCTGACGAAATTATTCTATAATTAACCCACCACATCATGAACACCGGAGAGAATCGCAATGACGAAATTTCAATACGCCTTGGAAAAAGGCCAACCCAAGCGCCTGGAGATCGATACCCGCTTTAATTTCAACGGCGCGACCGTCAAATTTGACGGGAATCAGATCTTCGATATCCCCGACAGCAAAACCCTGAAGGACGGAGTGGATGTTCCATTACCGGACGGATCGCTCATCCATGTTAAATTACAGCAGGCTTTCACCTCTGTTGTGCTGCTGGTCACCCGTAACGGCGTGCCGCTACCCGGTTCAAATGCCGACCCTGAGACGAAATTAAAAACAGCCTACGGAGTTCTCTACTTCGTAGGAGGGTTCAGTTTTCTCCTCGGAATACTGGGAGCCATTCTGAACGAGTCTCTGCTTGCCCAAATGGGTATGGGCTGGGCAACAGCCGTTGAAGGAGCGATCTTCCTGGTGCTGGCATATCTCACCCAACGCCGTTTCAAGGCCGCCCTGATCATCGGCATCGTACTATATTCGTTGGATGCCATTATCGCCCTGGTCTCCATGATCAGTGCCGGGAACAATTCAGTGGCCGGCCTTTTTATCAAAATAGCTTTTATTGCAATGATGGTGCCCGGCATCAAAGCTATCGACGAGTTGAAGGGAAAGAGCCTGCCTCCGCCGGTCAATGACGGCGTGGCACACTAGGTCAAAAGCTTTGTATGGGCACGACGTGTCGTGCCCATTTTTTGGGGAATAAGATAGCGATGCATAAATATAGATACGCTTTGGAAAAAGGTGAACCTAAACGTCTTGAGGTCTACATCAAGCCTTTTTTTAATGGCGCGATCGTAAAATTCGATGGGGTCTTGGTCCAAGACATACCCGACAG
>CAYWCH010000055.1:0-11999 GCA_964456715.1 uncultured Anaerolinea sp.
CGCGCCAGATCCTGGTGCAGGACGAAGGAAACGCCAACAGCTATTACCAGCAGCTCCAGAATGGTGTAGATTTTGCAACGCTGGCTTATGCGCTCGATCAAACCACCGGTGGCGACCTGGGATGGTTCCCGCTTGGGTATTTGACCCAACCTGAAGTGGAAGCAGCCGCTTTCGCCCTCCAACCCGGTGAGTACAGCACTGTGATCAAAACGACTTTGGGTTATCACATCGTCTACGTCATCGAGCGGGACGCGAACCATGCGCTTTCCATCGACGCCAGACGAGTTTTACAGCAAAAAGCGCTCGATGAGTGGCTGCAAACAGCCAAATCGACTGCCAAGATCGAAGTCTTGATCTGATGCGCCAAGATTGAAGAGGCTCTCGAATGAATTTTGCCGACCAGGAAGAAATCGCAGAACGCCGAAAAAGCCGCGGTAAAAGATGCCGCAACAACATCGTCTGGAACAGCCTGACCGCGCTGGTCATCCTCGCGAGCCTGACCGCAGTCGGTTATTTCATTCTTTTATTCTCCAACCCCGCCTCATCACTGAATCCTTTCCCCCCGCCAACCATGCCGGTGCCCATCCAGATCCCAACGGCAACGATGACTCCCATCCTGCCCACAGCCACGCTGACCCCGGTTGCGGTGATCACTGAAACACCGCTCGCAGCGGGCGGTGAGACCAATCCTCCGCCTGAATACTCAGCCACGATTGAGATCAGCCCTTCAGCAACAACATATTCCCCCATTTACCTGTTCGCGGTCAAGGGCAGCCCGGTGGGAATGCCTAACACGACCTTTCACCCTTCGCTGGACTGCAACTGGCAGGGGGTGGCAGGGAAAGTCACCGACCTTCAGGGCAAACCGGTGGATAATCTCTACATCCGTCTCACAGGCACGTACAATGGTCAGGCGGTAGATAAGGCTACTTTATCCGGCGGCGCGAAATACAACATTGGAGACGGTGGTTACGAGATCGTTCTCGAGATCGGCAGCCCTCCCATCGCTTCCACCGGTCAATTAACGATCCAACTGATGGATTCATCCACAGAAATTCCGCTTTCTGCGCCCATTACTTTCGATACCTATTCGGAATGCGACAAGAATCTAATCCTGATCAACTTCCAACAGGCACAGTAACCTCAAAATTATTCTCATTCCTTATATGATGGATACCTCTCAGACTCTATCCAGAAAACTCAACAATAACAAGCTCTTATCCGGCATCCTGATCGTTGCCTGGGTTTTAATGGCGCTGATCCTGCGCTACATCTTTTTCCCGGTCGAGAGCTATGATATGCGGGCGTTTTTGGAGCCCTGGTACGATTTCATCGTCGCCCACGGTCAGTTCAAGGCGTTCGAGTTCGCTTTTTATGACTACTCACCGGCTTATATGTACCTGATCAGTTTGATGACCTTCCTTACCTGGATCCCCAAGATCACGGCGATCAAGATCATCTCCATCCTGTTCGATTTTTCCGCTGCAGCAGCGGTTTTCATGATCGTAAAGCATAAGAGCCAAAGTACCCGTCGCGCCTGGTTCAGCTTCATCGGAACGTTGTATCTGCCAACAGTGTTCGTTCAGAGCGGCATGTGGGGGCAATGCGATATCATCTTTACCTCGTTCCTGTTATGGATGATGTATGCACTGCTGCGCGGACGCAACTTGCAAGCGCTAATGTTCTTTTCGATCGCGTTTACGCTCAAAGCCCAATCGATGTTCATCGCTCCGTTGATCCTGGTATTGTTCCTGAATAAAAAGATAAAACTTCAATGGATCCTGTTGATTCCGGCAGTTTATTTCATCAGCATCATCCCGGCCTGGCTGGCCGGTCGCCCTTTGTGGGATCTGCTGACCATTTACTTCTCGCAAGTCAGCGTTTACAAATTGCTGTCGTTGAGCGCTCCGAACTTTTATTATTTCTTTTCCGATCCCAAGTATTATTCCACGGCCGCGGTACTGATCGGACTTGGTGTTGCCACCATGATCGGTTGCGTCTATTTATTCCTGCGCTGGTTCAAATACAAACAGTTTTCCGACGCGGGTTATTTCCACGATGCCATCACGATCACCTTCGTTTTCCCCTTTGTTCTGCCGTTGATGCACGACCGCTATTTCTTCATCGCTGCTATTTTGTTATTTGTGCTGGCTTTCATCGATAAACGCGCGGTGTGGCCGGCCATTCTCATCCAGGTGACCTCGATGATCTCCTATTTTGCCCGGCTGCACTTCCTGCTGCCCCTGGCTGTGGTCATCAACACCGGATTGCTGGTCTGGCTGGTGATCCAATTCATACGCCACCTGAAAGTCAGCCCTGACGAATCCTCGATCCACTGAACGATCAACCGAACATGCGGAGCTGAAGCGATTCTTCGAGTGTGATCGGATCGCTGTCGAGCAGTAATTGCCAAACTTCCGGTGAAAGGTCAGGCCGGGCTGCCAAAGCACGCAGCGCACGGAATTTAACGAAATGCCAACCGTTCGAAACCCTCTCCCGAAGCTGCGGGTCGCGTAATAACTTGTATTTGAGCAATTCCGCGCGGCTGCCAGGCAGAATGACCACGTTTTGCACCGCATCTTCTGTTTGAGAGCAATACTGGGAAATGCAGGCTGTGACAGATACCCAGAGATGGTATTTCTGCGCATCGGGGATCTGCCAGATCACCGGGTTCGAACCGCTGACCACTGCGCCCAGTTTATCCACCAGGTTTATCAGCAAACCGGCGATCTCATCCACCTCTTTTTCACGCACGGAATGGATCTCACCGGGTCGCATCCTCCACAATCCGGTCTGAGGCTCCCAATCCGCATACGCGCGCAGGCAGAACTCGGTCAGGGCTGGAGCCGGGGTCAGCCAACCCGTGAAGATTTGGTTGAGCTGCCGGTTGATCTCAAGGCCTGAGATCGCCTCTTGCGTCTGTAAGATGGAAAGAACCTGTTTTTCGACACGATCCGCCAGCGTCTCCACTCCGGCAAGCGGGTTGGATAAACCCCACTTGCCTGAATCGAGTTCCTGCGAGGTGGCTTCATACCGGCGCAAAAAATCACGGTCGCTGAACAACCGCGCAATGATTCCCTGGATCTCGGAGCTTTTCTCCTGGTTGAACTGGCCAATCTCCGTAGGCAGGCCACCGTTTAGTTCCAATGAGGCAATCACAGCGGTGAATAACTGAAGATATGCGGCAGGTTCCCCGGTCTTTTCAAACAGATCCTGTATCGCAGAACGGGCGATCGACTGGACGTTGCCAGTTTTCGTGTCCGCGCGAACCGCATCGGGCAACCAATTCATCTGGATGGAATCCGGCACACCGCGCATCGCCACACCGTCCAGGTGGAATCCGGCGCATCCGGCCGCGGTGATGGTTGCCAGCACCATCCCCGGTGAAGGTTCGCCGATCAGCAAGTACATTGGCGCGTTCGCCTGGGTGATATCGCGAGTGCGAACCAGTGCCTGGTGCAAGGCAAGCGTATGCCAGTGCCAGTCAAAACGCCGCCGACCGAGTACCTGGTTGAAGCGCGTTTCTGATTCCCTGCCCCACAACCATGCCGACCACAACGCGGAGAGCGTCCACAGCGCCTGGTTGGGGCGCGGGGGCAGAGCCAGAATCTTCTCGATCTTGAGATCGGCCGGTATGTCCAGCGCGCGGACCGGTCCGCGGAAAAGGCAAATGCCCGGACCCTCCGGCAGGGTTGGCCAAAAACTCAGATCAACGCTGTCCACAGGTTGGGTCAACAGATCGATGCTGTGTTCCAGTTCTTTCCACAGGTTCTTTTCATAATATACCGAAGGTACGGTCAACTGGCGGGGAGGTTCGTTGGAATTCGGCCAGGGCCAGAGTGAAGTCCCTGCCTCCAATGCCGAGATCAGCATGGCCTCCAGCAATTGACGCTTTTCGGCTGATAGATCCATACCATCGAGCTTGTTGAGCAGTGTGAAAAGTACGTAGAGTGAACGGGCGTTGTAGAGTTTAAGCGCTTCCTCTACCGCCGGACGATCTTCAGTGTTGCCTCCCAGCACCCGGGCGACGGCGCGCGCGTAAGGCAGCTTTTCGCCGCGCTGGATGGGTTCCAGTATTTGCAGGTCATCCTCCCCAAGCGCGTGTTCGCCTTCATCCCCGCAGATGGGGCAGCGGTAAAGTCGCGCGTGCGGGCGGTTCATGCCGCGCTGCCAGAGATAACCGTCTGCCTGAATCACATTGTGACAGATGGCGCAGCGTGTGCTGTAGAGATTGCGGATGTGGGTTTCAAGGCGTTCGCTGCCCCGCAGTTGCGAAGCCAGGTCTGCCAGCGCTGCCAGGTAGGAATCCCGGCTGCGCGGGCTGGCCAGCATCATCAAGAGAAAAGCCAGGATGGGATTGTTGGCTGTCACCAGCACGCGGTGACCGCTGGCCGCGGCCTCGATCGCCAGCAGCGGATTGGAGCCAAAAGGATCGAGCACCCACTCATTTTGCGGCAGATCATGCAGCGCTTGCCTGATCACCCCCACCGGGCAATCGGGAAGAAACCTCTCCAAAGGGATCGGCCTGGATAGTCCCTCTGCTGCCAGGTACGAACACTCAGGGATCACTTTCATAACTTATATCATAGCAAATAATTGCTTGCTGACAACACTCTCTCATCAATTCTGGAACGATTACTTTGCATTATGAAGCCACCACACATTTTGTGATATTAGGACCTGACATAAAGCAACCAGGTACTAAATAAATAAAACAACACTAAAGCCAGAGCATCAATTTCGATGAACCAAATCCGTTTTTCAAGCTTTACCAAATTGCCGATCAATCCAAAACATGTCATTACCAAACCAGTTACTGCAACAATAAAAAAATCTGGGTTTACCGTACTTAAGAAATTTCCCTCTGTGTAGAATATGTCTGTAATGCCGATAGCGAAAATATTAAACATATTACTTCCAAAAAGATTTCCAATAGCCATATCTTCAGCTCCGATCTTCACCGCCGCCAGCGTTGTCACAAGTTCAGGTAGAGACGTGGCAATCGCAACCAATGTTGTGCCGATAAATGTCGTTCCCAGACCAGTTATATCCGCGATCTCATTGGCACTTCGGACCATCAATGGTGTAATAAGCACAAGTACTACAGCTGCCAGGAGAAAACCAACGATTCCTTTCACCAGACCGCCCTTTTTGTCGTCGCCTTGAGTCTCGATACTTTGAATCGCAGGTACTGGTGAACCCTTTTGAATCAGACGCACCGCGATCACATAGAAAGCAATAATAATCAGGCTATCAACACCTACCCAACCGATACTGATATCTATCTTGGCCAACATAAAAAAGAGTACCAGACCGATCATCAGAATTGCAAGGCTTCCAGACAATGCATGTTTTAGAGCTGCATTTCTAAGAATACGTTTATTCCTAAAAAGCATATCAATCAGAGCAAGTAGCAGCATATTAAACGAATTACTTCCCAGCAAATTACCTGCAGCCAGGTTGGGTGTCCCTTGTTGTATTGCATTGGCAGAGGTGAGTAATTCAGGCAACGACGTTGCTCCTGCCAATAATAGTATGCCAATAAACATTCCGCCCAATTTGGTTCGAACTGCAATAATGTCGCCATATTTGGCTAGTTGATTCGCGGCCAGAACAATGATCGCGGCAGAAAAGAAGAACTTAACCCAGACCATCTGCTCCTCCAACATCTCTCTTCATCGAAATCCCCTTAGTAAATGTCAAAGGCCAGGCGGTAAAGACACCGGTGTTAGGTTCATTTAAATCCCCGATTACTTCTTCTGTTGCTGATAAGCAGCTTTTTACTTGTTCTTCATCCTCTACTACCACGAATAACGATAGATTCTCTGCCTCATGCAAGTTAGATAAACCGTATGAATAACGCATCGGAGGGCAAGGCGATAATTGTCGATTCATACCTGTGCTTTCGATAATCGTTGCACCTTTTATCCCTGAATTCATCCAGGCTTTTAACAGATCATTTAATTTACTTGGATCATCAAGAACAAAAAATACCATAAACATGTGTTACCTCCTATTGGAGATATCTATCTTGGATAAGCGAGTGATTCAGTTCAATGGGATTTCATTCACGACAAAGGCATTACCAAACCAGATAGACACTCTATGATCTGAAATTCTAATTTGATCAAGAATCTAAAATCCCTTCTCTTAATTATAGAATACCAAAAACATTTAATCCTTGCAAATTAAATCAAAAAAGCGTTTGCGATCATGCAAACGCTTTTATGTATGTCATGCTTCTACTGGTTCAGTAATAACAGGAAGGCGGTTGAGAATTGCCTCATTTTCCGCTTCGGGATAAACGTAATCTTCCAGTTGACCGCTGAGGTACTTGTTATAAGACGTCAGGTCAAAATGACCGTGACCGGAAAGGTTGAACAGGATCACCTTCTTCTCGCCGGTTTCCTTTGCCTTCAGGGCTTCATCGATGGCAGTGCGGATCGCATGCGCTGATTCCGGTGCCGGCAGGATGCCTTCAGTTCGGGCAAACGTGATCGCGGCTTCAAATACCTTCGTCTGTGCCACGGAGACTGCTTCGACCAACCCGGCATTGGCCAACCTCGAAAGCGTAGGTGCCATGCCATGATAGCGCAACCCGCCGGCATGGATCGACGGCGGCATGAAGTCGTGGCCGAGGGTGTACATCTTCATGATGGGGGTCATCCCGGCGGTATCGCCATAATCGTAAGAATAAATTCCTTTGGTCAACGACGGCGTGGCATCCGGCTCCACCGCCAGCAGGCGGGTACGCTGACCGCCCTTGAGGTTCTCGCGCAGGAAGGGGAAGGCGATGCCGGCGAAATTCGAACCGCCGCCGACGCAGCCAATCACCACGTCCGGGTACTCCCCGGCCATGTCCATCTGCTTGAGCGCTTCCTCACCGATCACCGACTGGTGCAGCAACACGTGGTGCAGCACGGATCCCAGGCCGTATTTCTTCGTCCCCTGCGACATGGCAGCCACTTCCACAGCTTCTGAGATGGCGATACCAAGCGAACCCGGATTGGCGGGATCGGTATCCAGCAGATTTCGGCCGAAATTTGTCTCGCGACTTGGACTGGCAAACACCTTCGCGCCGTAGGTCTCCATTAAGTAACGGCGATAAGGTTTTTGTTCGTAAGAGACCTTCACCATGTAAACCTCGAGGTCCATCCCGTAGAACTGGCAGGCCATCGAGAGCGCGGAGCCCCACTGCCCGGCGCCGGTTTCGGTGGTCATGGCTTTGGTACCCGAAATCTTGTTATAGAAAGCCTGCGGAATGGCGGTGTTGGTTTTGTGACTTCCGGATGGCGAGACGCCTTCGTACTTGAAATAGATGTGTGCCGGAGTTCCCAGCAATTTTTCGAGTCTTCGCGCGCGGATAAGCGGCGTTGGCCGGAAAAGCTTGTAGGCTTCGCGGACTTCTTCAGGGATCTCGATAAAGCGCTCCGTGCTCACTTCCTGCTGGATGAGGGGCATGGGGAAAATCGCAGACAGGTCGTCAGGAGTTACCGGTGCTTTCGTTGCCGGGTTGAGAACGGCTTCAGGTGCCACCGGCGAATCCGCATTGATGTTGTACCAAAAGCGCGGGATGTCGGTCTCGTTCAGGTTGTATTTCGTTTGTTCTTCCATGGTCAGCTCCTTTTTGTGTGTTGCGTAGAATGAGTTTGATTGGGACTGACGGCTTGACTTAACAAACGACGTCCATCCCGCCTGGGGACGGACGTAATGCCCGCGGTGCCACCCCGGTTAAGCTGACCGATTAACAAAAAACCTCCGGAGATTGCTCCGGGGGTTCGGATTTTGCCAGCTTCACTCGTTGAGTACGGCAGCTTGCGCTGATTATACTCATTGCCCAATAACGGCGGCGCATCCGGCACGAGTTACTTGATCGCTCGTTCACCCGGCAGCTCGGAGGTCCATTCGGTATCGTCACGCGTACAGGTTCGCACCCTTCCCTGCTCTCTGGAACGCTTTCGTGATACTTACTCGTCCTCGTCAAAGCCTTTACTATTTAATTGTGTTTATTATAGCGCGCTCAGGTGAAAAGTCAAGCCAAAGCTCGAAAAATAATTAATTTTGTCGAATTATTGGCGAGAAATCACTTGACCTCTGTAGACTTTTTATTTAATAAAATTGTAACGCACTTTTATTTGAATATATCTTCAGTCAATTTCATTACCTTTGAGCAGTTGTGCCTGCGCGTAGAATTCCAATCCCATCCACAGCTTCAGGAGCGATGACCACAGTGATGCGCATATGTGCCTCTAACCGTGTATTTGCTTTGGGTATCCATTCGCGTTTCCCGTCTGTACATCGAATCAGTATGCACCCGGCAGGCAGGCCCAGGAATCGCACTTGCTGCCCTATGAATACAGCTCCGGGTTGAACAATGAATTCCATAATCTTCGGAGATTCCAATTCAGCGGTCGCTCCAGACAAATGAAGATCTCTCTCCAATAATGCTTCATATATTGGCAAGTCCTTCAAGGCTTCCGCCACCACATATGCACAAAAACAACTTACAAGCAGGGGTAACATCAGTGAGTAACTGCCAGTCATTTCAATAATTAACATAATGCCCGTTAACGGGGCACGCACGATCGCGGCAAAATATGCAGCCATTCCTACTACAGCAAACACTCCCGGAATCGGTGCCAATGTTGGAAAAAATTGCTGTGTGATTTGACCCACAAATAATCCGAGCATCGAACCAAGTACCAATAGTGGCGCGAATATCCCTCCTGGTGCCCCTGTACTGTAGCTCATTATGGTCATCAGATAACGTACGAGAAAAAATATTGGGATCAGTAAAACTAATACTTTCCCTTGAAGAACATTATCTGCCAGGCTATGCCCGCTACCTATCAGTTGAGGGAAAAACCAACCAGTCAGGCCAATTGCTCCGCCAATCAAGGCATTGACCAGATAAAGAGATTTAGACTCTAATTTTGTCATCAGGTTAATGGATTTCATTAGCCCTTTATTGAAAAGCACACCCAACAGGCCTGCCAGAATTCCCAGAATAATGAAAACAGGGAGAGTGTTAAGTGAAGGCATGTCATAGTTCGGCACTGTGAATACCGGGAATTGGCCAGCGCCAAACCTGGCAACTACATCTGCCACGACCGCTGCGATAAAAGCAGCTCCGAAAATTATTGGCTGAAAATCTCGTCTGACCTCTTCAAGAACAAAAATCAGTCCGGAAAGCGGGGCATTGAAAGCAGCAGCGAGCCCTGCCCCTGCTCCAGAGGATATAAGTGTCAACCTTTCTCTCTCTGAAGTTTTCAGCAGGCGAGATATTGCATCACCAATAGCCCCACCCATTTGAACTGTCGGTCCTTCACGTCCCAACGCCAAGCCGCTGCCTATGGAAATGATGCCGCCAATGAACTTAACTGGCAGAACACGTTTCCATTCGAGTTTTTTAAACTTCTGCAAAACTGCTTCAAGGTGTGGAATACCAGATCCTGCTGCTTCGGGAGCGAATTTTCTGGTAATAAATACTGAAATAAATGTGCCAGCCATGGTAAAGACTACAGGCAATAACCAACCGAATGAGGGATGAGAGTGACTCCAAGCAATCATGTCATTTCGAAAAACATCAGCGGTATTCAACACCATTCGGAAAAGAAGGGCTAACCCTCCAGCGCATAACCCAACCAATGCTGCTCTTGGAAAAATTTTCCGTCTTTGCTGTCTGACATCAATATATTCTTCAATTTCCGATTGGGCAGTCCCCTCTTTAATCTCATCGGATACTTGCTCGATTTTTCCTTTTTTTGATACTAAATTCACAATCTCACATATCCTGAGAAAATTTTTGCTTCATTATAATTCAAACTATCAGCCACAATTACCTGTTGCAACTGATCGTTGGGTGATTGATCAAATAATTGAGAATCCTTGATTGATTAATTCAGAAAATCAATTACAATCCGTCTGAATTTTTCCGGTTGTTCGCGCTGCACCCAATGACCGGCGCCTTCAAAAACAACCAGCTTCGAGCCAACGATACGGCGTTGGGCATCTTCAGCGCACGCCAGCGGGACCGCGGCGTCCAGTTCGCCGTGGATGAGCAATGTCGGTACTTTAACCTGGTGAAGGCGATCTAGAAAATTCGTTTTAACACCCGAGATCAAGATCTCGTCCCGCTGCATGATCGTGAAAGCCTTTCCAGCATTTGGTCTTCTCGCTTCAACCAAAATTGCATCCAAGAGTTCATCTGGAATCAACCGTGTATCATGAAAAACGTTTTTCATTGACCACCTTGCCATGGAACGATTCATGCGAACCAACGGCCAAGTACTCTCGAGCAATCCCGGAATCTTAACCATGACATAACTGAGTAGATGATAAGGAGCTCTCTTTTGAATTCCATAGCTATCAACCAGTATCAGTTGCTTGACTATGGATGGATGCTCAAGATATGTGCCAATTGCAATGGAACCACCCATGGAAATTCCCATAAGGATCACATCGCGCAAATTCAAAGCATCGACGAAGCTTGGAAAGAAATCCAAATAGAATGCCACTGTCCCCGCACCGGAAGGGAAACCACTTTCTCCATAACCAGGAAAATCAGGCGTGATCACCCTGAAGCCGCTCTCAGCCAGAGGGATCATCATCCCGCTCCAAGAGAGCTGAGCCGAATCCACACCACCACCGTGCAACAGGACAACCACGGATCCTTTGTCCCCAGCTTCATAATAACGGGTGTTGATGCCGTTGATTGAAATTGTCTTCTCGTTGATCTGCATGTTTGCTCTCCGATCGGTACGAATTAGCAAATCCCATTTATTTCATACAGCTTTCGAGAGTATATCACTCAATCAAGGGAGCGCTCGCTCCTGCGCCACTCCCGGCTTCAGACCAACATCCTCCCTCCCTGGTGTGGGTGGTCAGGCGAATACATGCTGTGAGAACTCGACCTCCTGGCTGCCCTGGTCAAAATCAAACTCCTGTACCTGGGTAGGCATGGCATCGAACGGGCAGAACACGGTCTCGGCAGCGCGACGCAGTAATTCCAGGTAGTACTCCACATCGATGGCCTCTTTTGGCGGCTTGTCGGGCAAATCCCAGGCCCAGACGTTCTCCTTGCCGCGCACATAGAGGAAGCGCACACGTTGGCCGGGACGCTTGTCCTTGCCGGCTGCCTGCAGCTGCATCAGCGCCCGCGCCGCCGGTGAGGGATCCTTGTAGGCCTTCAACTCACGGCTGAGCTTCTGCCCCATCACCAGTTTATCGAGTGGCACCCGTCCGTGGCGCAGATCGGACATACGCTGCTTCAACAGCGCGTGCGCCTGCGGGATGTACTCGTCCAGTTGCGCCGCGGTCTCGGCTTGCCCCAGTACCTTGAGCAAGTCCATCTGCGTTTCGGCAATGAACGGCGGCATGTCACGGCGGCGCGCGTCAATGCCGCGCACCTTGAACGAGCCGTCCTGGAAGAAACCGAAGTAGCGGTTGGGCACCGGCACCTTGGAGTTGAGCCGCGACGGCAAAAAGGTGACCCAGCGGTAGATGCCGTCGAGGGCGATGGAAAGTCCGGTGCGCCGCGAGACTTCGTCCAGCAGCGGGGTGAACTGCTCCGGCCGGTTGTAGCCCTCCTGTTTGACCCACAGTCCATCCACGTACATGTGCAGCACGGTGAAGCCCATGTCTTCGGCGGCTTCCTTGGCGCGCAGCAGCGCCTCGCGGCCCCAGGTGGTGACCGCCTCGTGCGACTCGATGCGTCCGAAGCGGGCGTTCTTGTAGCCCAGGTAGCCGAAGCAGGTCACCAACAGCCACTTGTAGGCCGAAGAGGCAGCCTGGTAGCGCTTGTAGCGCGGATCCCAGGGCGGCATGTGGCCGAGCGCCAGCTTGATCTTGACGCGCTTCTCAAGCAGCGGCTGCAGCGTAAGCGGGATCAGCCCGGGCTCCTCGTTCGAACCCAAAAAGGTGGGCAGCGGCTTCTCGGGCGAGATGTTGCAGCGCACCATGATGCTGGGATACATCGAGATGAAATCGATCTCGCCCAC
>CAYWCH010000056.1:0-247 GCA_964456715.1 uncultured Anaerolinea sp.
AAGTCAGGTTTTATACCCGTCCTTATGAGTTCGATTACTTCAATTGGACGGTCAAGGCCCTTGTTGCCAAGGTCAGCGAAGCCGGCTTGGACGCGTCGATCCACATTCCGAAAGTTGTCCAGCACAGAGTGGTAACCAGCTATTTTGATCTATCAAAGGAATTGGATTTCGTCGAGTTCAACATTCAGTTGATCTATGCCGATCCTGCCATCACCGATCCTGAAGTCACCGCGGCAGAGTTTATCGT
>CAYWCH010000056.1:257-3868 GCA_964456715.1 uncultured Anaerolinea sp.
GGGATATCGAGGAATCGGCGCGCCTCGAGGGGTGCAACGAGATCCAGACCATGCTCGACCAAATGGCTCCGGTGGTTGAGAAGATCCTGGAAGACCAGGTGAAGACCGTGCTCTCCGAAGAAGAGCTCGATTTCGGAGGTCAGACGATCCCCCCGGTGCTGTATCACACCACTCCCCTGCCCAAAGCGCTGATTGTCTCACCGCGCGGCATCATTCGCCAGGACGCCAACATTTCGCTTCTGGCAGACATGTCGCTGGACCAGATCACCAAACTTGAAACCGATGTTAAAACAAACCTGGACGTCTCCGCCTTGGTGGTCGATATTGGCGGTGTGGGCATGTACCCCACCATGGTTATGCGGTCATCCAACCTGCCCTGGGTGATCCAAACCATCGCCCATGAATGGACTCACAACTATCTTACGCTTCATTTACTTGGATTGAACTACGACACATCCAACGAACTGCGCACCATGAACGAAACCACTGCAGCGATCGTTGGGGAGGAGATCGGCATTAAAGTGATCGCCAGGTATTACCCGGAATATTCGGCTGATACCACCTCACAAAAATTGGCTGCCAGAACCAAATCAACTCGATCTGAAGAAACCTTCGATTTCAATGCCGAAATGCACATCACCCGGGTGACCGCAGATAACCTTCTAAGAATGGGAAAAACAACTGAAGCTGAAGCCTATATGGAAGCCAGACGTCAAATCTTTCTTCAAAATGGCTTTTTGATCCGAAAGTTGAACCAGGCTTATTTCGCATTTTACGGCGCCTACGCCGATACTCCCCAGGGTGCAGCCGGCGCGGATCCGGTTGGTCCGGCGGTGCGTGCCTTCCGTACCCAATGTGGCACATTGAAAGCCTTCTTACGCCAGATCTCCTGGATGAGTTCGTTCAACCAATTGCAATCACAAGTCCGCTAAGCTTACTCATCCCCCGAAGGTCCAGAGAAAGCCTGGTCGATCTCATCTGGTGATTGCCCTTTTTCCAGCCTGTCCACCACTTCATCGAATTCGCCGCCCAGGTTGTCTCCCACCTGGCTCTTCATTTCGCGCATCATCCTGCCAAGCTGCCTGGGATCATCGTCGATGCCATCGAGCGCGGCGGGATCGCTCATCTCAGCCAGGTGACTGGCGTCACTGCGAGCCACACGGATCCTGCCAATCGTCCGCACCACATCGCTTGAATCGCAGAATGGACAAATGGTTACGGCAGAATCGTAATCCTGAAAACAATAGAATTTTTCAAATTTTCGTTTGCAGGTCTGGCAGCGAAATTCGTAAGTAGGCATTTCTCCGGTTCTCCTGTGCAAAGTACATTATAATCTTAGCGTAAGCCATTCGACTCATACCGATATAATCCAGGCAAAATATGCAAACTGACAACCTTTCATTCGATCTCCTGCACAAAGAACCCCTGATCATTGTGATTTCGGGCACCTCCGGCATTGGCAAAGACGCGGTGCTCAAGGGATTGAAAGGCAGAAACCTGCCGTTGCATTTCGTTGTCACTGCCACCAGCCGTGAACCGCGCCCGGGTGAGATAAACGGGGTGGATTATTTCTTCCTATCGGCCGCAGAATTTGAGCGCAAGATCACTAAAGGCGAATTCATCGAGCACGCCCTTGTTTACGAACAATACAAGGGTATCCCCCGTTCTCAGGTGGATGAAGCCCTGGAGAGCGGCAAGGATGTGATCCTGCGTTTGGATGTGCAGGGTGCAGCCACGATCCGCAAACTTTATCCCCAGGCCATCCTGATCTTCCTCGTGCCGAACTCGGTCAAGGAATGGTATGACCGCCTATGCAGCCGCAAGAGTGAAACTGAAGAGACATTAAAAGTGCGCGTTGAGACTGCCATCAAGGAAACCGGTCAGATAGGTATCTTCGATTACATCGTCCTGAATGCCCAGGATCGTCTCGAACATGCCGTGGATGATATCGTAGAGATCATAAACGTGGAACACATGAAGGTACACCACAGAAAGATGAAACTGCAATGACAAACCAACCTCCTCCGATCCAGGGGGCACCGCAAGGTGTCAACACCAACCCGGTCCCCGTGATGTTTCGGATGTCGAAAGACAAACCCTGGGTGACTTACACGATCATGGGAGTCACCATTTTTTTCTATTTACTGCAGGTCATTTCGCAAAATTTCAGCGCAGGGCACATTGATTTTCCTGAATTACTCGGAGCGAAAGTCAACCAGTGGATCCTCGGCGGTGAGGTTTGGCGATTGATCACACCGGTGCTGCTGCACGGCAGCCTGCTGCATATCGGCTTTAACATGTATGCCCTTTTCGCCCTGGGTCCCGGTCTTGAAAAGTATTACGGACACAACCGTTTCTTGTTGCTCTACCTGATCGGTGGGTACGCAGGCAATGTCCTTTCCTTCCTGCTCTCACCCAACGCGTCGATCGGCGCGTCCACAGCGATCTTTGGTCTGGTAGCGGCGGAATCGATTTTCATTTACCGCAACCGGATGCTCTTTGGAGACCGTGCCCGCTCGATGCTGATCAACATGGGATTTGTCGTGATGGTGAACCTGACCTTTGGGATCGTTCAGAGCGGCATCGATAACTGGGGGCATTTGGGCGGGTTGATCGGCGGCGCTTTATTTGCCTGGTTTGCCGGCCCGACCTATAAGGTTCAGCCGGGGTTAACCGGTCTGGAGCTTAAAGATGTCCACGGGAAAAACGAAAACCTGTGGGGCATCCTCTGGTCAGCAGGTTTGTTCACCGCCATTGTGATTGGAAAATTCCTGGTCAAATAAAAATAACCAGCAAAAAGAGAAAAAATGAAACAGAATATCGCAGATCCTGAATTTCTCGATTACCTGAAAGACTGGCTTGTTGCTTTACCGGCGCTCAAACTGTCGGATGTATTTACCCAACCCTCGCGCGCAGCGATCGCCAGCATCGATCTCACCAATGGTTTTTGCAACGCCGGCGCACTGGCCAGCCCGCGGGTTCACGAGATCGTTGCGCCCACAGTCAACCTGTTCAAGTCAGCCTGGGCGCTCGGTCTGAGGCAGATCGTTCTCCTTCAAGACACTCATGACCCCGACGCGTTGGAATTTTCACAGTGGCCGCCCCATTGTTTGCGGGGAACCGATGAAAGCGCCGCGGTCAGCCAGATCGCAGACCTGCCTTTCTACAGCCAGATGACCACTTTTCCCAAAGATACGATCCATCCGGCTTTGAATACCGGTTTCCAGGGTTGGCTGGATGCCCACCCGGAATTGGATACTTTCATCGTAGTCGGCGATTGCACTGACTTGTGCACATACCAGCTTGCCATGTACCTTCGTTTGGATGCCAATGCGCGCAAGCTCAAACGCAGTGTGATCGCGCCGGCGGATTGCATTCAGACCTACGATATGTCCGTGGAGACCGCCGAAAAGTTCGGCGCTACTCCGCACCCCGGTGATCTGATGCACGCCATATTCCTCTATCACATGGCGCTGAATGGCATTAAGGTTGTGCGGACTCTGAAGGCGGAATGAGCATTTTTGACCATCAACGATTGACGAACGACACATTCAAGATCGACATTGCCAGGATGCGCCAGGCCTGGTACACCGACAAATATTTTGCCAATA
>CAYWCH010000056.1:3878-6933 GCA_964456715.1 uncultured Anaerolinea sp.
TCTCGGAGCGCAAATGCACTTTTCAGGCATCCGGCGCGCAAAACCGCCTGAACGCTGAGCAGAGCAAAAAGACCATCCACCCGGGCGATCTGGAAGTGGAAATGCAGTGGTTCACCCGCCGCTCCGGTAACACACTGGTGGTTGGAATTGATAAATCGCTAACCATGCTCAAGCATTGCACCGGTTTCTGGCAGGGAGACAAATTCATCGATACGTCCGCCAACCTTCAGATCTGGGCTGTGGAAGATGGCACCATCGTCCATTCGGACGGAAACCCGTCCAATGTTCAACCGGTGATGCGTGTGCGCGGGCGTTACCGCGACTTCGCCATCCTTGAAACCCCCACACTGGGAGTGCTCACCCGCTCCAGCCGTGTGGCCACCAACGTCTACGACACACTGGTCGCTGCACGCGGCAAGCCGGTGATGTTCTTCCCGGCCAGGTTTGATTTGCACGAAGTCCAGGCTGCCGATGGCTACGCCTACAACATCGCTGTCAAGCGATTTAATATGGACCACGCCAGTTCGCTTGGCCCGTTCATCTCCACCGACGCCCAGGGGGATTGGTGGGGCGGTTCAGGCGGCGGTACCATCGCCCATTCTGCGATCGCCTGCTTCATGGGTGATACGGCAGCCGCCATGCTGGCTTTTGCAGAGGTGCTGCCTGTATCGATCCCTCGCATTGCCCTGGTGGATTTCAACGATGATTGCGTGACCGATTCACTGGCCACCCTTAAAGCCATGTTCAACCGTTACCGCGAATTGACTGACGCCGGCAAGCATGAAGAGGCCGCCCGTTACAAGCTTTACGGCGTGCGCACCGATACCAGCGCCGCCCTGCGCGACAAGTCGGTGACCCCCATCGGCGACCCTGCCCTGGACCTGGGCGTCAACCCGCGTCTGGTGTTCCAGATGCGCCAGGCGCTCGATTCTGCCTGGCAGGATTGGCAATTGCCCGAAAATTGGCGGGACGCTGCTCGTGATTTTTGCCGTTCGGTAAAGATCGTGGTTTCCGGCGGATTCACCCCCGAAAAGATTATGCGCTTTGAGCAACTGGCCGTACCGGTGGATACCTACGCTGTCGGTTCGTCGCTGTTCGACAACCACGGTCCAACTGTCACCGATTTCACCGCGGATATTGTGCGCGTGAAATTGAACGGCGACTGGGTCGATATGGCCAAGACCGGACGCCGTCCGTGCGAGAATTTTGATTTACAGCAAATTTGGTAAATAAAGGATCAGTGGACCGATTATGCCCCGCCCTGCGTATACGCGGACGGGTCGGTCGGCGTTAACCCTGAGGGGTCCCAAACGTAAACGAAATCGCCTTCAATCGCCCAATCGTACAACCAGTGTGCGTCGCCCACCGACAGGTTGATGCAACCGTGCGAGCGTTGGTAACCATAGAAGGTATTCCAATATGCTCCGTGCAGCGCCCGTGATTCATCGTAATACATGATGAACGGCACTTCTTCAAGATAATAATAATCGGAGCGGTCGGCTTCAAAGGCACCTGTCATGTATTCGTGTTCCACCTTCTTGTAGATCGTGAAGGTGCCTGGTTTGGTGTAAAAGGGTTCCACGCCCGAGGAGATGAGGGTGGTGAAGACAATTTTTCCTTGATCATAAACGGTCAACACCTGCTCATACAGGTTAACCTCGATCCAACGATTGTTGGTCACACCGGAGGGCGCGGTTGCGTTGTTGTAGACAATGCCGAGGAACCTATGCTCCATCCATTCCCCGGGACCAATCATTATCCAATCCGTTCCATTGACGGATTTCGCATCATAATTATGGATTAACTGCATGCGGGTGTATTTTTTGTCATTGACCGGGGCGTTGTAATCAGGCGAACTGCGTGAAACCGCGTCATTCGTCAACACCCAGCCAAAGGGGACGGTTGGATATTGTTTGACCAGGTAACCCTGGAAATATGGGATGGAAGCCCTTTTGATATTCGCCCCATTGATCCATTTCCCTGTGGCGATTTGGTAAAAGGTTCCCTTGTCAGTTTCCTGGCGCTGCGAATAGGCAATGTACTTGATCCTGCCCGCGGGCAGGATGCTGTCGGGTTTGTCTGCCATGGCGTCTTCGAGGGTGGCATACAGGTTTACCGGTCCCTCGTCAACCTCTGCATAAGAGAAGGGGATATTGAACAGGTCCAAAGGTGGATGCACCATGGACACGGCTTCTTGCGGGAAGGTCAACCCCATCGCTGCGTATTCACTCATCACCCTGGCTGGCCCGGCGTTCAGACAGTTGAGGCTCTCCATCTGATCCACCCCGGGAACACACAGGGCGTCATCCGTAGTAGCGATGTCTTCCTGCGCGGTCGCTGCCTGTGCCAAAGCCGGCTGGGAAAATGCCGCCAGCAGGAAGGACGTGCATAAAATGATCGAAAGTACGAATAGGGAGAATTTCTTCATTTTTACTTGACCTGTCATCGGCAGTAATTTTACCCGATTTTGGCAGCAGGTCTGTAACGTGTTTCAGATCGGTCGGGTGAGCACGATCTCATCCGTGATCGGGATGCCGTTATCACCGATCAATGGGATCTCAGGTTTTCGCTTTCGAGCGCGGGTTACGGCGTCAGGCACGATCATTATCATGTGAAAACCGTGCTTCTGGTAAAACCCCAGTGCATTCAGGTTGCCGTCTGTGGTGATGACACAGATGGTCGCAATGCGCTTCGGTCGCTATTATCGTCACCTGTTCGGTCAGATTAGTGCTAATCCCCTCCTTTTCCACCAGACTGTCCAGGCTGATGATCTCGCAGGCTTCATTTTGATTATGGTAAGTAATCAATCCTGAAAACTCACTGCCCAGCGCTCAGCAATAAAACCATGGATGAATTCGCGGTCGCTCTCAATAACCGGGCGGAGAATCAAACCATCGGTCACGAGTCGCTGCTTTTTGTCGAAGGCATGCCGGCCGCAAGTTTCAATTCTTCGTATGCCTTGTCGCCCAGCAGGTAACGCAACTCTTCTTCAAAGGTATTGATCAATGGGATCTTTTGTGCAGCATGACGCAAACAGCTACCCTCTTCTTCAACG
>CAYWCH010000056.1:6943-7255 GCA_964456715.1 uncultured Anaerolinea sp.
ATCCAGCGTAATCCGGCCCTCATCATCCAAGTCCAGGGGGTGCAAGATGCAATAATATGGTTTAAAGCGCCATTGGTGTAACCCATTTTCCACTGCAGCCAGTTGCAAGGCACATTTACCGTCTTCGTGCATAAAAATACAAGCGGTCCCGCCGTAATGCTCAGGGTGTGTTTCTACCGCGGTATGCACCACCAGCTTGCTTGGACTGAACTCGTCGTGGTCCTGGTAACTGGCAAACCAATCCGCTGGATCTTGCGTCCCGGGGTTCATTAAGGGAGCGATCAACGGCGCATTCGCAAGGATGTCTTCCAT
>CAYWCH010000056.1:7265-11975 GCA_964456715.1 uncultured Anaerolinea sp.
GATGTCAGTGACCTCGCGCGTATCGACCCACACACCGAAAACACAGCAGGCGCCGTGACAATCATGCAATTTACATCGCTCCATGGGTTCAGCCAGCAGCATCCGCGGATTCACGCGCTTCCCCAGATCACCGTTCAGTTCATTCATGGTCTGGATTGTACCACTCAGGGGATGAATGGTCTGCCAGAATCAGGATATTTGTCAGTCTGGTGGAAAAGTCGTGATTATGGAATTAGAGTAAAATGAGAAGGGAAAATCCTGTACGATACTCATCGTTTTAAGGAGACTCGAGATGTCTGCTTGGAAAATCTTGCTCACAGATGGTTTGGAAGAAAGCGGCAAGGCAATTTTGCGTGGATCCGCCGAGGTCGTCGAAAACCCCACCATCAGCGCTGACGAATTGTTGCAGGTGGTCGGCGAATATGATGCGCTGATCGTTCGTGGACGCACCAAGGTAACCGCGCCCGTTCTCGCAGCCGGAAAGAAGTTGAAGGTGGTCGGTCGGGCAGGCGTGGGTGTAGATAACATCGACCTGACCGCGGCCAAAGAAGCCGGGATCACTGTCGTCAATTCACCCCTGGCCACCACGGTTGCCGTGGCAGAACTGACTCTCGGATTGATGCTTTCCGCCGTCCGCGAGATTGCCCGCGCTGATGCCGGTCTGAAGAGTGAAGAATGGTTGAAGAAGGGGCTGGAAGGCGCAGAACTATGCGGCAAAACCCTGGGGGTAATTGGTTTTGGTCGTATCGGTACTGCGGTGGCCAAAAGAGCCGCAGCTTTTGATATGAAGATCGTTGGTTACGACCCCAATCTCAAAGCCGATGAAATTAAAGCCCGCGGCGGTGAACCGGCCACTCTAGATGAACTCCTTGTCAAAGCCGATATGATCACCATGCATCTGCCGCTCAATACCGATAGCAAGGGTTTGCTCAACGAAGCCGCATTCGCTAAAATGAAACAGGGCGTTTTTATCATCTGTGCCGCCCGTGGTGGCGTGCTCGATGAAGCTGCTCTTCTGGTTGCGCTGAATTCCGGCAAGGTTGCCGGTGCCGCGCTTGATGTCTTCGCCACCGAACCTCCCGGCTTGACCGAGCTTGTGACGCATCCAAAAGTGATCTGCACGCCGCACATTGGTGCCCAAACAGTTGAAGCCCAAATACGTGCTGCCAACGATATCTCGGAAGAGGTTCTGGCGGCTCTCGAAGGGAAAGCATTGCGATGGAAAGTCGCCTGATCAATTATGATTGGAAATCACCAGAGCTAATTTGAGGAGAGGAACACATGGAAGAAAAGTTAAACAGATTTAAAGAATTACTGGCCCAGGTAACAGACCTGGGCAGGGCAAATGCCGTGTTGGGCTGGGACCAGCAGGTGAATATGCCCAGGGGTGGCGCTGAAGATCGTGGTAATGCCCTGGCCACTATGGCAGGATTGATCCACGAAATGTTCACCTCAGATGAAATGGCAAAACTACTCGACGAATTGAAACCGGTCGCCGCGCAAATGGATCCGGATTCGGATGATGCCTGCCTGATCCTTCGCACTGCCCACGATTTCGACAAGCAGACGAAGATCCCTACCGAAAAAGTGGCGGAATTCGCCAAAGCCTCAGCCATCGCCGAACCGGCCTGGGAACACGCCCGTGAAGAGAATAATTTTGAACTCTTCAGACGCGAACTGGAAAAACTGGTGGAACTGCGCCGCGAATATTCCGGCTATTTCAAACCGTACGATCATATTTACGACCCCCTGCTGGACGACTTCGAACCCGGTCTCAAGACCGCTGAAGTTCAGGCCATCTTCAGCAAACTGCGTCCGCAGCAGGTTGCCCTGATTAAAGCCATTGCTGAAAAACCGCAGGTGGATGATTCCTTCCTGCACATCACGTACCCTGAGAAGGGCCAGTGGGATTTTGGTGTGGATGTAGCCACCCGTTTTGGTTTTGATTGGAACCGCGGCCGCCAGGACAAATCCGTCCATCCATTCACCACCAGTTTCGGTATCGGCGACGTCCGCATCACCAATCGTTTCGATCCCGAGCGCGTTACCTCCTCCCTCTTCAGCATCATGCACGAAGGTGGCCATGCCATGTATGAACAAGGTTTCAGCGAATCGCTGCGCAGGTATCCGCTGGCAACCGGCGCCTCGATGGCCGTCCACGAATCACAGTCGCGCATGTGGGAGAACATCGTCGGTCGTTCCATGAGTTTCTGGAAGTTCTTCTACCCCAAACTGGTGGAAACTTTCCCCACCCAGCTCAATGGCGTATCCCTCGAAAAGTTCTACAAGGGCATCAACAAGGTTGAGCCTTCACTGATCCGCGTCGAAGCCGACGAAGCCACCTACAACATGCACATCATGCTGCGCCTCGAGCTCGAGATCGCCATGATAGAAGGAAAACTCGCGGTCAAAGACCTCCCCGAAGCCTGGAACCAGAAGATGAAGGACTATCTCGGGATCGTCCCCGAAACCAACCGCGCGGGTGTGCTGCAAGACGTCCACTGGTCTGGTGGCATGATGGGCTACTTCCCCACTTACGCGCTGGGCAACCTCATTTCCGCCCAGTTGTGGGAAAAGATCAAAAAGGATATCCCAACAGTCTACGATCAGATCGAAAAAGGCAAGTTCGACGAAATCCTTGGCTGGTTGCGTAAGAATATCCATCAGCACGGTGCCAAGTTTGAACCGCAGGTGCTTGTCAAACGCGTCACCGGCACCTCGATCGATCCCGAACCGTACATGCGCTATTTGACCAAGAAATACACCGAGATCTATTCACTGTAACTTACTTGTGGACTGAAAAGGTCTTGCCTCAAAAAGGTAAGGCCTTTTTTTGTTACATGAAGTAAAATCGAATCATGCGATCCAAAAATGGTGTGATCCTCAGCTTTGCGGTTATCCTGCCCGTCATTTTTGCCCTGGCAGCCTGCGAGCCGGTCGAGAATTCGGGCAGCACGAACTTCGAGCCAACCCTTGAGATCATCACGGTCACTTCGACTGAAACCTTCACCCCCACATCATTTGTTCTGCCCACTTCCACCGAAACAGTCGCTCCGGAGCTGGTTCAGCAGACACCCATCCTGATAGAACAACCCACCCTTGCTCCCAGCTTGCAGCCTTCCTCTGAATCAGCCTACTTGAAAACCCCGGCTGCATATTTGAACATCACCAAGCCGGGACCTGACTCCAAGATTTCCTCCCCGATCCTGGTCAACGGTTATGCCTACCCCGGTTATGATAACAAGGTGACGGTTCAGCTCTTTGGCGAAGACGGGCGTCTGATGGCCAACCAGGAGATCACCCTGCAGAAATCCGATTCGGGCTGGGTATCTTTTTCCACGCAGATCCCTTTCACACTCCTCACTGCAGGAGAATCCGCGTCCCTCATGCTGATCTCATACGATGCTTACGGCCGGCGTATTGCCATGTGCAATATTCCACTGCTGTTGATGCAAATCGGTGATTCAGAGATCGAAAATGCCGGATTCAGTTATGCCCCCTCGTACCTGGTCAGCCCTGAAAATGCCTCGGCTGTAAGCGGCGGCATTCTGCACATTGAGGGTTATGCCCACCCATACAATACCGACCCGGTGATCATTGACATAATTAATGAAGATGGCACGATCATAATCACTAAGATCGTGCCCATCCGTTCAGTTGGTGATGCCAATTACATGTACTTCAGCGCTGATATTCCCTATTCGGTTAGCACTGCCACTCCGGTACGTCTGACCATCCGCCAGATGATGGACCATCCTCCCTATCTTGACCTTGGATTATCCAGTATTACCTTGATCCTCAAGCCGTAATACCTTAATTGATAGCGATTACCGTTCCTTCGTTTTCGAAGGTCTTTTCCTCGATTGCCATGATGCGTGAAGAGAACATGGCTGCGATCCCGATCAAAATCGTAACCAATCCACCCATCCAATACCAGAAACGCAATCCAAGCGTGTTGGCGATCGGCGCCGATATGAGCAAAGCGAGGGGCATCATGGCAGTGCAGACACTGGTCACCAGACTCATCACCCGACCCTGCATTTCAGGCGGGATCCTGCTCTGCATGATCGCCATCAGCGGGCCGTTGGCCATCGGGTTCATTAATCCCAAAACCACCATTCCCGCCACGGCAAGGTAAAAGGCATTCGCCGGAGCAAGACCCACCAACAGCACACCAATGCCGATGCCGATCACACCGGCCAGGCTCGTGAGGATGCGCTTCTTAAATCCACCCCAAACACCCAGGAGCAAGCCGCCTCCCACGATTCCGAATCCAAGGCAAGATTCCAGAAGGCTCAGTTCCCATACGCCCTTCAAGAAATGTTTGGTCACCAGCAGCGGCAGGAAAGTGCCGAACGGTCCCAGAACAAAGTTGATAAAGGCAGCCAACAGGCCAAGCATTAACATGCCTGGCCAGGCCTTCACAAACTTAAACCCATCGACAACATCCTTCACGATCGTTCGAGGTGTTACCACCGTCTGATCATCCTGACGCACAGGCTGCGGGATGCGGATAAAGAACAGCGGTGTAATGGCGATCAAGGCCGTGAGAATATCAATGGCAATCACCTGGTAGAAGAGCAGGACCGTCATCAGCAGGGCACCCAGCGGTGGAGCGACGATGCTTAATCCTCCACGCAGTGCCTGGTTAATCCCTGCCACCCGTGAGAGGTGTTTCTCGGGAACCATCAGCGATGTGGAAGATTGCAT
>CAYWCH010000057.1:0-11774 GCA_964456715.1 uncultured Anaerolinea sp.
CTTAAGCCGGGCAGGGTCTTGGAGATGGGCTTCATCATGGCCGAAGGGGTCGGCAGCCAGCCCTCGAAGCTGCCCTGCCAGTTGCCAGTATAGCGCTCGAAGGTCAACGGGGTGGCCACGTCGGCCATCTCCACCTTGCCCTTGATGCCGGGCAGGAACTCGTCCAGGCGGTCGATCACCTCCAGGGCGATGCGCTGCTTCTCGGCGTCGTACTTCTCGCGATTGGCGCCGTCGGCATAGAGATCCTTCCAGTATTGATAATGGGTGGGCAGCATCACCGTGATGGCCGTCTTGCCCGCAGGGGCCATGGCCGGGTCGAAGTTGTAAATCATCGCGTCCAGTTGGTACAAAGACTCGTCACCCACCCGGATCGGTTCCTTCAGAAAATATCCGATGCCTCCGGTGCAGCCGGGCAGGTCATCGAAGGTCTGCTTGACGCCCAGGCCGACGAACACAAGCGGCTCGAAGATCGGCTGCTTGCCGGAGTACATCGCCTTGATCTCGTCGTTGACGTATTTGCCGTCGAGCATCTTGAAGATGGTGTTGTAACCGTCCGCGGCCGAGATGACGTAATCGGCGCGCTCGATCTGGCCGTTCTCCAGTTCGATTCCGACCGCGCGGTCGTTCTCGACGAGGATGCGCTTGACCCGCGCGCCGTACTGGATGTCACCGCCCAGGGAGAGGTAACGCTTCTCCACCGCCTGCGCCATCGGCAGCGAACCGCCCATGGTATAGCCGGCGCCCTGCCTGCTCAACATCCCCAGCGTGAAGGGCAGACCGATCATCGACATTTCAGGGAACCATAATTTGGAAAAGACTTCACGCATGAAGGGGTTGCTGAACTTCGCGGCGAACTCCGCCAGGGTCATCTTGCCCTGGCTGATGAACACGGGCAGGACGGTCAGCATCTGGAATGGCGCGGTGATCTTTGAGTACCATTTATTGTCGCGTTTGGCGCCATAATCCGCCAGTTTGCGGATGCTCGAGCAAAACGAGCGGATCACCTTGGCGTCTTCCGGAGCCAGTTCAAGCATATGCTTCTCGAGCTTGTCCGCGTTGGTGTACAGGTTGAAGACCTTGCCCTCGGAATTTTGGACGCGCGTGAAGATCTCGGGGTTGTAGAGCTCGCGGTTCTGGATGAGGCCGATATCGAGCCAGTACTGGTAGTATTCGGCGTAGAGCGGGCTGGAGCCGGTGAGCCAGTGGATGCAGCCATCGATGGTGTAGCCTTTGCGTTTCCAGGCGGTCACCAGTCCGCCGGGTTGGGTATGCATTTCGTAGATGCGGCTGTTGAAGCCGTTCATCTGAGCGTAGACGCCGGCGGAAAGTCCGGCGATCCCCGCGCCAATGATGATGATGCTTTTGGAGTTGGTTTGTTCGGTCATGGTCCCTCACATGTGATGATATACATAGTATACGAGAGAGGGGGGAAATGGTGGCAAATATAGATATTATTGTTTCTCAAATTGTGATGAATTATTCATCAATAATTCACAACCCAAATACCTGGAGACCTAGCACTGGATATTTAATTCACTGAAAACCCTTTGCCGATCCAAGCAACTTGGACAAGCCCAACAGTGATTTTCAGAAAGACGATTACAACAGAATGTTAGCCTGGGGTTTAGGCCATTATCTATAGATTCTTTGACAATTGAGGTCTTGTATCTATTTATAAATGGAGCAGATATAGTAAGTTTCGGGTATTCAATCCTTAAGAGAGAGTTACATTTCTTTATGAACTCCTCGGAGCAATCCGGAAGTATATGTGACACATCCTTAATTAACCCTATCATAATCAAGTTAATTTCCAATGAATATGCATACATTGCAGCTAAACAAATCAACAGCGTATTTCTACTTGGAAAATACTGGTTACTATTTAAGGATCGGTCTTCTGTTTTACTGCGTAATCCAGTTTCATAAATACCCTCAACAGAAAGAGGCAAAATGGAAGGCATGTGTGCAGACTCTAATATACTTTGTGTTGCTCTCCACTCACCTTGAAATGTTTTCTGTCCATAATTGACGATCAAAGGAAGTACTTCAAAATTATTCTTCATAGCCCAGAATAATAAAGCACTCGAATCAAGCCCACCGGAGAGTAGTAGAACGGTCTTCTTACTCATGTTTTGATAATTGAAAAAATATCTCCTGCGATAGATAGTATAGATCATTTAGCAGACCTGACAGACTAGTGTTAATTGACTGACATGAATTTGTGATCATATTTGATATTGATTTGGATTTGTCAGTTAATAGCGCGAGTACTGGAATTTGTAATGAATATGCGTATCCAATTTCCCAAGAAACTCCACCATATCCAAAATCGTCGAGAAGAGCCAAAACAATTTTACTATCTCGGAGACCATTAATATCATTGGTAAAGCAATTTTTTGTTTCATCTTCCGACGAATCGTTTGTGATAATTCCCGCATCAAGATGTGGGCAAAACACGGCAAATCCTTGAGCTTTCAACATGTCATATATTATCTCAACCCATAATTTTGAAGGTGCGGAGAAGAAATGCCCCGCAAGATACACTTTTATCTTTGATAAATCATCACTAGAGAGATTTACAGTTATTCGTTTCCTCTCCTCTTTTAATAAATCATTTTGTTTCAGACGCACAAAGAATTGATTGTAATCAACACATTCACAAAAGACTGATGCTGCCAATGCAGCTTTTTTTTCCGAAGCCTCCAATGAATCATGGTCCAATTGTGAAATTACAAAAACACTATTGTACGTATCGCCGGCACCAATAGTGCATTTGAAATTCGACAAATATGTCGGTATTTTTATTGATTGAGATTTTGATGTATATATTTTAGAACCCCCTAAACCACTTTTTACAATTACAGTTTTTGCACCCTTGGCGTGTAAATTCTTAACCGCTTCAATTTCACTCGTGCAGTTAGTTATCTTTAGGAACTCCTGCCTACTAACAAAAAATATGTCACAAAAAGCAATTAAGTCGTCAATTACACTCAAATCTGAAATGTCATGCTGTAAATCAAAACATACTAAACCACCGTCATTTTTTACATACTCCGCCACTGAGAGAAGATGATTGTAATTTCCTGAGGGATAAAGTAATACTGCCCTTGTATGGTAATGTTTCAAAGCATTTATAGATGATAATGAGATAACCTTCGGTTTATTTACTATAACTTGTGGAAACACTTCGTTGGCATTTCTTATCGAGTATTGGCAACAATACTTAGCGCCTCTGTTTTGATAAAATTGAATCCCTTTGCTTGTTAGGTCGTCATAGAATTTGTTTTTTACTTCTCCAGAAGAACCCATTACTACGACGCTTTTTCCCAATGCAGAAGCAGCTAATGCTGAATAGAAAACACCGCCAGGCCTATAAATTGGCGGTGTGAAGTCATCTAGGCAATCTTGTGCATATTGTCCAAAAATCAAAAGGTCAGTTCGTGTATACTTCATTTCTTTCAATATTTCCCCTATCCCATGACCAAATAATTAGGTCGAAAAGATCAGGTCTTGCACCTATCTTTTCACATGCATAAAGGTAACAATCTTCGATTTCCAGGTAATTTTTATCAATACTCCAACAATTATCGATTATCCCAAGTTCCCGTAAGACTCGGAAAACATGGACATCAATTATGGCTAATTCATCCCCTTTTCCAATGTTTCGTAAAAACCAGCTGGCTGATTTGTATCCAATGCCAGGACAACACATCAAACACTTCCTATTTATTCTAGCATCAGCTGATTGCGATAACATTTGATCAAAATTAAAATTGTATGTTTGTGTAAACCAATAACCCGCCGATGAAATTTGCATGGCTTTTTTTTGAGGGAATCGATAACATCTAAAATTACCGTCTTTAAGTAGAGGAGTGAATTGTGGTTTCCTTAATTCAGCTTCAAATCTTGAAACCACCTGATTCGTATTATGCCAATTAATTTTTGCTTCAAGCAATCCCTTTTTCTTTAGAACATTGAATGCGGAGAAATTTAATTCATATGAGATACTGTATCCACCTAGTAAACAAAAAAAGAATTCGTCGGACCAATTTAAAGAACAAAACTGCGCACTATGATCATAATTACTATAATGTTCCCATAAAAACTCTAATGCCACCAAACCATAATTTGCTGGCTTAAACATAAAAAACTCCAGATTACTTATTTGGAAACCCTATCACTAACACAACAACTATTGGATTGATTTTATCCTCATTATTGCTTTTAATTGTCGCGGTGTAGGACCAGCCGTGGGACAAACATGAGATGATATTACTTCTATTTGGTGGTAGGTATCCGATAACTAACCCATTTGACTTAATCATGATGAGTTGAGCATCCTGGTCCACATCGATTGTAAGTTTCTTGCCGGGTTCTAGTTTAACTATCTCGTCAATATTCCCTGTATTTAGAATGTCTACAAGGGGAGATTCAAATTTACGTGGACAACCTTCTGTATCCAGTATACCGCCACCTACACCAACTGATCCTCCAGATCCTCCCATAGTAACCTCCTTTTGCTGCTACTTTGAATGTAAAAACACAGTGCGAAATACAGGTTTAAATCATTCCTTATTCTTGAGCTGTCTTCTTTTCATGCTCCTTTAAAAAGATGCTGACTAGTATTAATATTGAGCCTAAAAGGACTCCAACAATTTTGTATACAGGTTCGACGATCGTCAATGCTGCTCCGAGAATCACGCCACCGATTGAGTTCACGCTAGATCTAAACAAATTATCTTTTTTTAGATTGTCGACTTTTTCATTTAAAACAGCATTTTCACTCTCTAGTTTTTGATACTCATCAACCTTTGCGAGTAAAACAATATTATCGTTATTCAATACATTTAGTTTATCAATAATAAGTTTTCTCGCCCCATCTGAATCAAGATCGCTCCAGATTAGCTCTGGATTTAGTTTTTTTAATATGGTTAAATTAGTCGAATTGCCCTCTTCAACTTGATTTGCGTTTGATGTCTCATGTTGAGCGTTCTTTTTTTCATTCTTTACTTGTACTTTTAGCTCTGAGGGCGTTGGGTTAGAAGTAACATATTTTGCTAGCTCGACCAAATTTATATCTATTCGCGTTTCCCTTCCTCTGCCCGCATTAATAAACTTACCTATAGAGGCAAGCTCTAAATACCTTAAGTAAAAAATAATCGAACTTGTAAAATCATCTTCATTCATCCCTTTAACCATTGGGTTGAAGTTGTCATTCCAGTAAGTTCCAACATCCAACTTCGTTGGCTTCTCAATTTTATTGTAATGGAAGTATTCAGTGGTTAAGTTATAGATTGGGATATTCTTTAATAACTCGCGAAGCGCTTCATCTTTTAACCTTTGATCTTGCGCTTGTGAATATTTCTTACCTATGTCTGTTATATAGTACTTCGTTCCTTGCTCCTTAATCAGGCCAACAAAAACCGCCGCTTCAATTACTTTGTCTGTTATTGAGTTGTTTAATGCTTTTATCTCTTGAACACTGGATCCTGTGAGTTTATTAGAAAGGATAGTTACAAGATTAATGATTTGATCCATTAAAACATTCTTTGGTAAATCCATATGATATCTCCCTTTTATGACTCTTTTCCGCCTCGATATCTTATTATATACATAAAAATTGATTAACTTCAAACATAATCCCGAATTGATGATTTGTCCGTAAGTAAAAGCCACAACCCCCGATTTCTCGGGGGTTGCCGTTTGAATATATCAAAACTAGCTTACTTTCTCAAACCGTTCGGCCGGGGCGGTGCGGACGTGGATGCAGCCGCAGACTAGGTAAATCGTCTCTCATTCCATAACAATCACGGCGCGTAATTTTCGCTTTTCGTGTCGTCGATCCAATAATCGAAGCCCTTGATCGCGGCGATGATCTCTGCCGAATCCACGAAATCGTCCCTCACGTAAAAGTAATACGTGTCACACGCCTCGAGGCCAAACACCCCGGCGAGCGTGTACGGATTTTCCGCGGCGTAATCTTCCAGCACGGACGTCATCCTGCTCCAGTCCGGGTTCGGATCGCCGCAAGCCCGGTTCTGCGGGGAAAAATAGGCGTGGAAAACGATCAACTCAGGGTGGTACCGGTCAAGGTATGCTGCCGTGATCCCGCCGTTGTGGGTGATCCATTGATCGTTCAATCCCCAGGTGTCCACCGCGTTCCAGCCCGAATAGAGCGGCAGCAGCCCCGCTTCCGAGGTCGCCATCCAGTACCCCTTTGACTCGTAGCGCCGCAGATACATGGCCACATCGTATCTGCCCTTGAAGATGAACGCCTGCTGGATATCCGAAATTGCCTTGTTGTACGCAAAGACATAGGTCGCGGTGATCGCAGCCGAGCCGGCGACGATGAGTGCCAGCCAGAGTGTCTTCTTGAGGATCGGCAGTTTCATCAGGGAAGCCGGTTTTTGCCTGATTGGCAGGTCTTTAATTAGCGGATACCACGAGATGAGAATGAGGCTGAATACCGCGTATTGAAAGCGGGCGGCGAAATTGGTCTCGTCGGAGAGCAGGATGAATGCCGCGGCGAAACCGAACACCGGCAGCAAACAGGCAATGGCGTATCTGAATTGTTTTTTGCGGAAAAGCCCAACCAGATAGATCCACCAAAAGGGAATGCCCATGAAAAGCACGTAGAATAACGACCTCCGCAGGCTGGAGAAATACAGATGCCCGCCGCCTTTTTTGTAGAACGGGTTGGGCAGCAGGTAGCTAAAATAATTCCAACGCCAGAGCAGATAGATCCCTCCCAGCAGGGCGAAAACAGCCAGGAACCACAGGATCGGAGGCCGGGAACGCTTCAGACCCAACGCAATGATGATCGACAGCAGCATCAGCCCTGCCAGAATGACGCCTTCCGGCCGGATCAATCCGGTGATCAGGCAGAGAATCGCGAAAAGCGCCGAATACCCGTGGCCGGTTTTCCCCTGCATGATCGCCATGGCAGCCATCCACGACAGACAGGCGAACAGGGCAAAGAAGGGAGTACTGAAATAAGCCGCGGTGTAAAACAAACCCGGACCGATGGCAAAGAAGAAGGCGCTGATGAACCCCACCACAGGCGGAGATTTGAGGATCTTACGCGAAGCAAAGTAGATCAGGAACAGGGTCAGGAAATGCGAGAAGAAATCCAAAAAACGTACCGCGTGTTCCAGCGTGAACCCGGCTTTATACAGACCGGCGATGGTGGCCAGCGCCAAAAAATCCGTGCCACCGTCCACAGGGCTTTCGCCGATATTCCAGACGATGCCGTGACCCTCCCCAAGATTCCTGGCGTACCGCATCAGGATGGCGGCGTCCTCGTTGGGAACGGCTGTAAAATCGACGTATTTTTGGGCAAAAAGGTACGAAACCACGAGTAGCAGGATAAGGAATCCCAGATCGAGGAGCACCGATTTTTGCCGTAGCCAATTCGTCATCTTGTATTTACCTAAATCCAAAAATGCAAATTTTCAACCTTACACAATAATCTATCGCTTCATCATTATATGAAGAATTAGAAAAATAAGAAATGAGCAAGGAATGGTGAACAACCGTAGGGTGTCGTTGGAAACTCGCCATCAAACGATTAACGACAATATTTCAATAGAGTTTCCAACGCACCACCCATTCAATTATTATTGACACCCAACATTGCTGGAAATCCGGTGCGTTGGGAACGGAAGGATGGGTTTTCGATTGTTGATCAATAGCCCGTTCCCAACAACACCATCCATTTGGCGCATACAACAAACAACCCCCGATTACTCGGGGGTTGTCGTGTGGATCGAAACAATTAGCTTACCTTCTCGAATCGTTCGGCGGGGGCGCCGCAGACGGGGCAAACCTCGGGGGCGGTGCGGGCGTGAGTATAGCCGCAGATGGGGCAGATGTAGTAGTCGTAAGTCTCACCGGGTTTGCCGAGGGAGGCCAGGGCTTCCTTATAGAGCTGCTCGTGCACCTTCTCGACCTCGTTGGCGTAATTGAACGAGCGCAGGGCGCGCTTGTCGCCTTCGGCTTCGGCGTCCTTGATGAAGGCTGGGTACATCTCCGAATTCTCGTAATGTTCCCCGGCAATGGCGGTCTTGAGGTTTTCCTCGGTGGTCTTGATCTCTCCCGCGGCGCGGAAGTGGTTGTGGGCGTGCACGGTTTCGGCATGGGCCGCAGCGCGGAACAATTTTGCCACCTGAGCAAAGCCATCATCATCGGCTTTCTTGGCGAAGGCCAGGTACTTACGGTTGGCCTGGCTCTCACCGGCGAAAGCGGCCATCAGATCATCATAGGATTTTGTCATGGTAATTACTCCTTATTTTATGTTAATTGATAAAATTAAAGATACTTCAAATTAAAATTTTTCGCAATAGATTTGAAGGTAATGAAAAGAAGATCCTTAACTTGAAAGGGTCAAATGTGCTGCGAGTATGCAAAAAGGATTTTTCGTTGTACAATGAGAAAAAGAATATATGCGCACATTGATATATATGCAAATAAAATTATTAACTCCCTCATGATTCCGTCTCAAAGAAGAGGTGTCTGATGCTGATCGAATACCTTCCACTCATCATCCTGGTCGTGCTGGCCACCGCGGTGGCCATTCTGGTGCTGTTCTTGGGAAGGTTCTTTGGACCGCACCATCCCACCGTCAAGAAAAGCCAACCCTACGAATCGGGAATGATCCCCTACGGCCCGGGTACGCGGCGCATGTCTGTGCGCTACTACCTTGTGGCCGTTCTTTTTATCCTTTTCGATGTTGAAGTAATCTTTTTTCTGCCCTGGGCGGTGACTTTTCGCCAGCTCGGGCTGTATTCGTTGATTGAAATGTTTATCTTTGTCGCCATCCTGGCCGTAGGCTTCTTCTACGTCTGGAAGAAGGGAGCCCTGGAATGGGAATAGAGCAAAAAGCTGCCAACATGGGCGTGGTCACCACCACGCTTGAACAAGCCATCAACTGGTCGCGCACGAACTCGATGTGGCCAATGCTGTTCGGTCTGGCCTGCTGCGCCATCGAAATGATGAGCGCGCAGGGAGCCAGCTACGACATGAGCCGCTTCGGCATGGAATTGATGCGCGCCAGCCCGCGCCAGGCAGACCTGATGATCGTGGCCGGCCGTGTGTCGCAGAAAATGGCTCCCGTGCTGCGCAACCTCTACGACCAAATGCCCGACCCCAAGTGGGTGATCGCCTTGGGCGATTGCGCTTCCTGCGGCGGTGTCTTCAACAATTACGCCATCCTGCAGGGGGTGGATGAGGTGGTGCCGGTGGACGTTTATATCGCCGGCTGCCCGCCGCGCCCCGAAGGGTTGATCAACGGCATCGTGATGCTTCATAACAAGGTGAAGGCAGAAAAACTGCCCACCTGGAAATAGGAGCGTGCATGGATTCCCAATTCCTCCCCATTGTTCAAGCCTGCACCGAGAAATTCGGCGCCAAAGCCAGCGAATTCCGCGGTGAGGTCACCCTGCTGGTCCCGGCTGAAAAGATCGTGGAAGCCTGCCGCACGCTGCGCGACGATTTCGCCTTCGATATGCTGTCGGTCGAGACCGCGGTGGATTACTTCCCGCAGATCGAACCGCGCTTCCACATGGTTTACATCCTCTACTCCACCATCACCCACACCTTTTTGAACCTGCGCGCCCCGGTGAACAGTGAGAACCCCGAGATCGACACCGTCGAGACCGTCTGGCCCAGCGCCAACTGGCGCGAGCGCGAGATCTGGGATCTGTTCGGCATCCGCTTCAAGGGTCACTCGGACCTGCGCCGCATCATGATGCCCCCCAACTGGGAGGGCCACCCGCTGCGCAAGGATTACTCGCTGGGTTACGAAGAGGTGCAGTTTACCTTCAATTACAAAGAGATCAACCTGCAGAAACCGCGGGGGCAGAGGTAAAGACATGAGAGAGATCCATGAATTCACCCTTGATGAACTGAGGCACCTCTTCAGCCCGCGCGCTCAAACTGGCGAAACCATGGTGTTAAACATGGGCCCGCAGCACCCCTCCACCCACGGCGTGCTGCGCCTTATCGTGGAACTGGACGGCGAAACCGTCGTCAATTGCATACCTGATATCGGCTACTTGCATACCGGTATTGAAAAGAACATGGAGTCCAAGACCTATCAGAAGGCCGAAGTGATGACCGACCGCATGGACTACCTGTTCACCATCGGCAACAACCTGGCTTACAGTCTGGCGCTCGAAAAGCTCACCGGCCTGCAATCGCTACCGCGCGCCGACGCCGTGCGCGTCATCCTCACCGAATTGTCGCGTATCCAGAGCCACCTCATCTGGATCGGTACTTCCTCGCTCGACCTGGCAGCCATGTCGATCTTCCTCTACGCCTTCCGCGAACGCGAAGATATTCTCGACATCTTCGAACTGGTTTCCGGCCAGCGCATGATGACCACCTACATCCGCCCCGGCGGCCTGTGGCGCGACGTGCCCGCTGAATTCGACGGACTGGTGCGCAAATTCCTCGAAATGCTGCCGCGCCGTTTGGATGAATACGAAGCGCTGCTCACCAAGAATCCGCTCTTCATCGACCGCACCAGGGGCATCGGCAAGATCGACACCGCCACCTGCCTGCAGTGGAACGTGACCGGCCCGGTATTGCGAGCCACCGGCCTGGCGCACGACATCCGCAAGAGCAACCCCTACAGCGGCATCGAACAGTATGACTTCAACATTCCCACCGAAACCGCCGGTGACATCTACGCGCGCTACAAAGTGCGCGTGGCCGAGATGCGCGAATCGCTCAAGATCATCCGCCAGGCGCTCGACAAGATGCCGTATGGTCCCATCCGGGATAACAACCGCAAGTACGTGCCGCCGCCGCGCTCTGAGATCGGTGTGAGCATGGAGGCGCTGATCCACCACTTTAAATTATGGACGGAAGGCTTCACCCCGCCCGCCGGTGCGGTTTATGCCGCGGTGGAATCGCCGCGCGGCGAATTGGGCGCTTTCCTTGAATCGAATGGCGGTCCCAAGCCCTACCGCATCCACTTCCGCACGCCGTCCGTTCCTTTACTGCAGGCGTTGCCCCTCATGGCCAAAGGTCACTTCGTGGCCGACCTGGTGGGCATCATCGGCAGCATCGATATCGTTCTGGGAGATACAGACCGGTGAACCTCTTATTGAAAATCCATTCCGATGAGATCGAACGGCTGCTGGCGGCGTACCCGCCCGAACACAAGCGCGCAGCCGTGATGCCATTGCTGCACCTGGCCCAGAAGGAATACGGCTACGTCACCGGCCAGGCCATGCAGGATATTGCCGAGATCTGCGAGATCTCTGTCACCGAGGTGGCCTCGGTGGTCGGATTCTACACCCTGTTCCACAACCAGCCCGGCGGCAAGATCCGGCTGCAGGTCTGCACTGATGTGGCCTGCAAGCTGCGCGGCGCCACGGAATATCTCAACGGCCTGTGCAGCGAGTTGGGCGTTCAGCCCGGCGGCACCACCGCAGACGGCCTGGTGACCGTGGAAGAGGTGAAATGCCTGGCCGCTTGCGACAAAGCGCCGATGTTCCAATCGCAGATCGGCGACGAGATCGAATATCACGAGAACCAAACGCCGCAGCGCACGCTCGAGTGGCTGAAGCTGATGACGGCGTCGATGAAACGGGAGGCAGACCATGAGTGATCTTTACCTCCTGCGCCACCGGCAGACCCAGGGACTTAACCAGTTGAAGACCTACATGGCTGACGGTGGTTTCGAAACCTGGAAGAAAGTCGTCACCAAGCTCAAACCCGAAGAAGTGACCCAGCAGGTGAAGGATTCCGGCCTGCGCGGCCGCGGCGGC
>CAYWCH010000058.1:0-5807 GCA_964456715.1 uncultured Anaerolinea sp.
TTGTTGCACTGACCCGCGTCGAGCACGCGCGGGATGCCGTTGATGTCGCCCAGCGGCAGTTTGTTGTAGCGGTACTTGGCGCACCCAGCGGTGAGGATGACGGTGTCATTGGGAAGGCTGCTGGCAAAATCGGTGTAATATTCGCGCTGTTTCATACGCCCGTCGCAGCCGGCCATCACGAAGAACTTCTTGATGGCGCCGCTCTTGACAGCGTCCACCACCTTGTCGGCCAGTGCCAGCACCTGGTCGTGGGCGAATCCGCCGGTGATGGTGCCGGTTTCGATCTTTTCGGGGGCGGGCAGGGTCTTGGCCAGTTCGATGATCTGCGAAAAATCTTTCTTGCCGTTGGCGTCAGCTTCGATGTGCACGCTGCCGTCGAGGCCGCTGGAGCCGGTGGTGAAGATGCGTGAGCGCACTTCGGCGTTGCAGGCCGGCACGATGCAGTTGGTGGTGAAGAGGATGGGTCCGTGGAAGGTCTGGAATTCCTTGGTCTGCTGCCACCAGGCGTTACCGTAGTTGCCTGCAAAGTTTTCATACTTCTTGAAGGCCGGGTAATAATGCGCCGGCAGCATCTCGCTGTGGGTGTACACGTCCACACCGGTGCCGCGTGTTTGCTCAAGCAGTTGTTCGAGATCGCTCAGGTCGTGGCCCGAGATAAGGATGGCCGGGTTGCCGCGCACGCCAATGTTTACTTTGGTCGCTTCAGGGGTCCCGTAGCGCGAGGTGTTGGCGCCGTCGAGCAGCGCCATGGCGCGCACGCCGTGTTCACCGGTCTTGAGGGTCAACGCCACCAGGTCATCAGCGCTGAGGCTGTCGTCCAGGGTGGCGGCGAGGGCCTCGTAGATGAACTGGTTGACCGTGAGATCGACCTTGCCCAGGTTGAACGCGTGTTCGGTGTAGGCGGCCATACCCTTGAGACCGTAGATGATCATCTCGCGCAGCGAGCGCACATCTTCGTCGGTGGTGGCCAGCACACCCACACTCTCGGCTTTGGAAAGCATCTCAGCACGGTTGAAAACGTGGAAGGTGGCGGCGTCGTGCAGGTCAGCTACACCAACACTGCCCAGGCTGTCTCGCAGTTTGATCATCTTCACCACCTGGTGCTCGATGGCGTCAGGGTCAAAATTGGCGTTGGTGATGGTCATGAACAGGCTGTTCAGCATCTGGTGGTTCAGTTCGGGCAGGGCGGCCGTGTCCAGTTTGGCGCGGACGACGATATGCGAGATCCCCTTGGTGACGTAGATCAACAGGTCTTCCAGTTTGGCCACTTCGGCGCTCTTGCCGCACACGCCGGCGATGGTGCAGCCCACTCCCCGCGACGCTTCCTGGCACTGAAAACAGAACATGCTCATGGTCTCAACTCCTGGTTTATGAAATCAGATAACTTTATCGTAATTATCCTAATTATATCTACAATATCCGGATTATTCAAGTGTTTCGATGGGTTATCCGGTTTATTGAGGAGTAGGCGTAGGGTGCACCCCAAACGAAAGGAACACTTCATATACAGCTAGTCTGTGCTTTATTGTTTTACAATAACAGCTCCCGCGTCGCAGGAGCTGCCATGTTCTGTTCAAAGAACCAATTGCGAAAGAATAACTCTCACCCCCCCGTATACCATTCTTCAGGGAAATCGGCGCGAAGACGGCAACCATTGATATTCACGGTGAGGGTGAAGGTGGGACTTTCTTCATATGTAAAGATATAGTCATATCCCATAAGTACGATGGCAGCATAAGTATCGCCCATACTTTCAACCATCATTACCGGTCCACCGCTGTTCAAGGGTCCCTCAAGGTAACTTCCGGTGGAGATATTGGTGATTTTATATGTAACAATGTCTCCTTCCTGCAGCCAATTTTCATTAGTGTATCCTAAGATCACGATGCCAAGCATGGCGAATGAACCATCTGAGGGAGCATAGACAGGCATCAATTGGATCTCACCAGGACAATTGGAAGCAACTACTTCAGGAACTTTATACGAAACGATCAGGGCATAGATGCCATCGGAATAGATCGTGGCTGCCGCCGTGCCATCAGCACTTTCATTGTTTTGGGTGACCGTCGTGGGGATCTTCACCCAGGTATTGTTCAGCCACTGGTAAACGCTGCCGTTCCAGCCTTCGGCGTAGTTGGCCAGCGGCAGGCTCAGGGTGGCAGAACCCACCAGTCCACTCACCTGCACGCCGCTGCTGCTGAACATCAGATCGCCGCTGGTATGACCGATGGGGAAGAGCGTGCCGGCTGCGTTCGCCTCGGTGCCGGGCAGATTCTTGACCGCGATCTGGGTCAGGGTAACCGTGCCGCCTCCCGATGGGGCAGAGATGGTCGGTCCGCCGCCAAGCGGGGCTGCGATCGCGCTGCCCGTCGAGGTGAGGACCATGGAAAGTACAAGAATGATGCCGACCAAAAGTAAGATCTTTTTTCGCATTGCATTTCCTCCATTTTTTGATGTACGTTCATTATTGCGAAATTAAAGCTGGGATTAAACTATTTTTTCAGATCATCCCGTATACCGGTTCCGCTTTAAGGCAGGAGCCGGTATACGTGAATGATCAATCAATTGATCTGGTGTATCTGTCAGATCAACTCACTTCATTCACGACAAAATCTACTTTGCATCCGTTGATGAAGACCCTGAAGATGAACGGAGGACCGGTGATTTCTCCAGTGTAATTCACGTAGGTGTCCGCAGGAAGGGCTAAAACCAGCATATTACCATCACCTCCGATCACGGTGACAAAACCGCTGGTATCACCGCTGAAGGTCACCCCTGGAGCCGTACTGATCACGGTATATCGGAAAGTGGTACCCACGGGGAAATCATCCAGGGTAAAATCACTCCAAAGGTACTCGCCCCCGAAGTAGATGTATGGGTCAGAGGTGCCGTAAGAACCGAACAGATAAGTTTCATATTCGAAGCATACTTTTTTCGAAGCATCATCGGGGAGCTTGAATTCCACGATCAGGGCATAGATGCCATTCGAATAGATGGTGGCCGAAGCGGTACCGTTTGCACTCTCGTCGTTCTGCGAAACGGAGGTGGGGATCTTTACCCAGGCATTGTTCAGCCATTGGTAAATGCTGCCGTTCCAGCCTTTGGCGTAGTTGGCCAGCGGCATGCTGAGGGAGGCAGAACCGACCAATCCACTCACCTGCACACCGTTGCCACTGAACATTAGGTCGCCGCTGCTATGCCCGATGGGGAAGAGCGTGCCGGCGGCGTCGGCTTCGGTGCCGGGGAGTTTGGAGATCGGGATGGTCGTCAGGGTGGCGGTGCCACCACCAGAGGACGGCGATATGCCAGGTCCACCGTTCAATGGCGCGGCAACCACTGTTCCGGTCGCTGCAAGCAGTAAAGAAATTACAAGAACAAGAGCAAAACCAACTGAAAGGCTTTTCTTCATTGCGTTTCTCCTTGGTGAAAAATGATTTAAATTTGTAATGGGTTGGCTATGCCACCGCTAAAATTTATTTCCCCGGTTTCGCTGAGTATTGATACTGCATGATTGGATTAATAACGCTACTAGAAAATTATATGCCTGTTCTTATGATTTCAAAGCAAAATGACCATCCAATATTTACCGAAGCTCCCCATCATGAAATGCTTTATTAACGTCGAGGCGTAGGGTGCGCCTCCGACTATTGGAATGCGGGGATTACTTCACTCCTGGAAGCGCACCATTAATGGCCTGGAATACTTGAAATCAATTTTGAGTACAAGCTCGAGGAATTAATGGTGTGCTCCAAGATCAGGGGCACACCCTACAGTACTGTGATTAAAATTGTGATCGCAGGAGAGGGTTGGGGTGAGGGCAGCGCCAACTCGGTGTGGTAGAATTGCATCGTTTTATCGTTCATCCCATCAGAACAGGAACCTTCCATGCCCGATTTTGCCAAGTCCATAGCCCAGGCGCTTTCGCTGCGCCCCACCCAGGTGGAGGCCGCCATTTCATTATTCGATGAAGGCGCCACCGTCCCGTTCATCGCCCGTTACCGCAAGGAAGCCACCGGCACACTGGACGAGGAACAACTGCGCAGCGTGCAGTCGCTGCTCGAGAAGGGCCGCGCCCTTGAAGAACGGCGCGCCGCTGTCATCGCCTCGGTGGAAGAGCAGGGCAAGATGACCCCCGAACTGCTGGAAAAGTTCCAGTCCGCCGATAACATGACCGCGCTCGAAGATCTCTACGCGCCGTACAAACCCAAGCGCCGCACCCGCGCCAGTATCGCTCGCGAGAAGGGACTGCAGGGACTGGCCGATATGATCCTCACCCAGGCTCGCACCCCCGGCGACGCTGCCAAGATGGCAGCAGGTTACCTCAACGAGCAGGTGACCACCATCGAAGACGCGCTGGCCGGCGCCCGCGACATCGCCGCGGAGACCATCAGCGATCATGCCGAGGTACGCGCTTCCACCCGCCGCAAGGCTATGCAGTTTGGCCTGCTGACGGTGGAGAAGATAGAAGACGCCGTGGACGAGAAAGCGGTTTACGAGACTTATTACGAATTTTCCTCGCAGGTGAGCAAGCTGCGCCCGCACCAGGTGTTGGCCATCAACCGCGGCGAGACTGAAAAAGTACTGCGCGTCAAAGTGACCGTTGAACCCAAGGATTGGAAGGGCTCGATTGTTGATTACTTCCGCCCCGACCTGCGCTCGCCTTTCTGCAGCGAACTGGAACTGGCCATTGCCGACGCCGCCGAACGCCTGCTGCTGCCCGCCATCGAACGCGACGTGCGCCGTGAACTGACCGAGGCAGGGGAGAGCCACGCCATCAAGGTCTTTGCTGCCAATCTGCGCGCCCTGCTGGGCCAACCGCCGCTGCTGGGGCAGACCGTGCTCGGTTTGGACCCCGGCTTCCGCACCGGCACCAAGCTGGCCGTGGTGGGCCCCACCGGCAAGCTGCTCGATACCGGTACGATCTATCCGCACGTGCCGCAGAAGCAATGGGAAGAATCCAAAGCCAAGCTCAAGGCCCTGATCGAGAAGCACCACGTCACCCTCATCTCCATCGGCAACGGCACTGCCTCGCGAGAGACCGAGCAGCTCGCTGCTGAATTGACCCGCGAGATGAGCGGCGTGAAATATATCATCACCAACGAGGCTGGCGCTTCGGTCTATTCCGCCAGTCCGCTGGCCCGCGCTGAAATGCCCGACCTCGACGTCTCCATCCGCGGCGCGGTTTCGATCGGCCGCCGCGTGCAGGACCCCCTGGCTGAGCTGGTGAAGATCGACCCGCGCTCCATCGGTGTGGGCATGTACCAGCACGATGTGGACCAGAACGGACTCTCTGACACGCTCACCGGCGTGGTGGAAGATGTGGTCAACCGCGTGGGTGTCGATGTAAACACCGCCTCGCCGGCGCTGCTGGGGTACGTCTCGGGCATCGGCTCCAAGCTGGCCGAACGCATCGTGGCCTACCGTGACGAGAACGGCACCTTCATCGACCGCGAAGCCATCCGCGAAGTGCCCGGTCTGGGCCCCAAAGCCTACGAACAATCCGCCGGCTTCCTGCGCATCCGCGACGGCAAAAATCCGCTTGATGCCAGCGCCATCCATCCCGAAAGTTACACCATTGCCGCCGCTGTGCTCAAAATGGCCGGTCTGGACGCAAATTCAACGCTCGAACAACGCAAAGTGGCCGTCGAGAAACTGCAAAAGCGTCCCATCGAAGAGCTGGCTGCCGAAGTGGGCTGCGGTGTTCCCACCCTCACCGATATCCTCGAACAGCTTGTCCGCCCCGGCCGCGATCCGCGCCAGGACGCGCCCGCGCCGATTCTCCGTTCCGATGTACTGAAGATGGAAGA
>CAYWCH010000058.1:5817-11740 GCA_964456715.1 uncultured Anaerolinea sp.
TGCGCATGAAAGGCACCGTCCGCAACGTAGTCGATTTTGGAATTTTCATCGATATCGGCGTCAAGCAGGACGGACTTCTGCACCGCACCCAGGTTCCGTCAGGCATGACCATGCAGGTGGGCGACATCGTCGAGGTCAGCATCCTAAAAGTTGAACCTGAACGCGGCCGCATCAGTCTGGGGATGGATAAGAATTAAAGAATAGAGAATCGAGAGTCGTAAAGCCAATTGGTTGTACGACTCTCTTTTTATCCATTCTCGACTCTCGGCTCTTCTCACAACTTTCTCCCGCCATCCTCCGTATATATTGTTGTGAAAGTTATTTAGAGAGAGAGGATAAATTCTATGTTCGATATCGGTAAGATCTTAAAACGAGCCTGGCAGATCCTGTGGAATTACAGGGTTCTGTGGATCTTTGGTTTGTTGCTGGCAGTCGCGGGGGCAGGCGGCGGCAGTACTGGTGGTCAGAGCAGATACACCAACAATTACAACGACGCCCGCCATGAATACAACAACTTCAACCAACGATTTGAAGGCTATGATGAAGTGCAGGCATGGGGAGCACAAACTACCGCATGGGCGGAAGAGCATATAGTTCCCATGTTCTCCACCCCGGAACGTGCCGCCCAAACCATCATCTGGACCCTGGTGATCCTGTTTGGTATTTGCCTCATCGTTGGCCTCCTTCTGGCACTGGTGCGTTACCCGGCTGAGACCGCGGTGATGCGCATGGTGGATGAACATGAGACCAGCGGTACCAAGGTCAAGTTTAAAGAGGGTTGGAAGCTGGGTTGGAACCGCCGCGCCTTCAGGATGTGGCTGGTTGACCTGCTCGTGGGTGTGCCCGCATTCGTTTACGTCCTCGTGTTGATGAGCCTGACAATTTCACTCATCATCCAGACACGCAGTTTTGATAACGTTGTTTGGACCGGGACGGCGTGGCTCATCGCCCTGTTCGTGGTGGTTACACTTCTCTTTGTCGTGCTCATGATCGGTCTTGGTTTGCTGCGCCAGATGGTTGTCCGTTTTGTGGCCATTGATGGCATGACAGTGGGTCAGGCTTTTGCCAGCGGTTGGTCCATGTTCAAAAAGAACCTTGGCCGGCTGCTGCTCACCTGGCTGGTCATGCTGGCTATCGGACTTGGCTTTGGCATTGCCTTCATCATCGCGTTCTTCGTCCTCATCCCCACGTACGCGATCATGGCCATCCCGGCCTCGATCGTGGCGGTTGTGCCAGGCGCTATCGGTTATGGCATCGCCAGTTTCTTTGCCCAGGGCTGGTTGGTCTGGGTCATTGCCGGCCTGGTCGCTCTGCCGTTCCTGCTTACAGTCATGTTCCTGCCGCTGTCCTTCATCAATGGCTGGTACATCCTGTACGACTCGAACGTGTACACCCTGGTCTTCCGACAGTTCAAGCTGATCGCCAGCGTGCCTCCGATCGAGGCTCCGGTGATCCCGGTCACTCCGACGGAACCCCCGGCAGAACAGTAACAAATCCCGTAATCAATTGTAGGGGCACGATATATCGTGCCCCTACAGGTTCTTAATAGGGACCATCGTTGTTATTCAGGTATTTGTATAGGCGTAGGGTGTGCCTTTAGGCGCACCACCAATCAATGCGTAACAAAGACGATCGAATCCTTGCCACCCAATTACTCCGATGGAACAAAACGTTTTGTACGGGCACGGCGCGTTGGGGTTTACGCACCCTGTTTTTAGAGTCGTGCCCATACCTTTAAACCCCCAAACCCGCGACATCCGCGGGTCTGGGGGATGCAGAAATAAGGAGAAGTATCAGGGGAGGAGAGATTTCATCTGGTCAAAAATAAACTTGGCGGCACCCTTTGGAGCCAGGCGGGTGAGGAAATCCATGAATTTGGCGTCGTTGCCGGCCATCACGCGGTAGGCATTCTTTTCGATGCCATCGATCATGATCTTTGCGGCCACATCTGGATTGGTCATCTTCATTTTCCCGGTGTCCATCTTGGCAGCCTGTTCCTTCGTCACCACACCCGAATTGATCGAGATGTTGGTGGCGATCGCGCCCGGGAAAACGATGGTCACGTGCACGTTGGTGTTGAGCAGCTCCGAGTAGAGTCCCTCGGTCATCAGTTTGACCGCGGCTTTGGAAGCGCCGTAGAGCGTCTGCCCCGGCACCGGCAGGAAGCCGCCCATGCTCGAGACGTTGACAATGTGCCCTTCGGGACGGGCAAGCAGGAAGGGGAGGAAGGTCTTGGTCATGTTCAGCACGCCGTTGAAATTCACGTTCATCACCCGATCCATCTGGTCGAAGGTGAGATCGTTCATCCGCACGAACGGCTGGATGATTCCGGCGTTGTTGATCAGCCCGTCCACGCTGCCGTGAACCTTTTGCACCGCAGCGGGCAGGGCTGCCACGGCCTTGCGGTCGGTGATATCGACCACGTGGGTCGAGATGCGGCTGCCCAGGTCTCCGGCTGATTTGACGGTTTCCTTCAACGCAGCATCATCGATATCCACCGCGGCAACGCGGGCGCCTCTGCGCACCAGATCGAGCACCAATTCGCGGCCAATGCCGTTCCCGCCGCCGGTGACTACAAAAACCTTATTCTCCACTCTCATAAGTTCCTCCTTGATACGTCCTTAATAAGATATTCTTATCTTATTTGTCCATATTGTAGCGCGATAATTATATAAATATCATAAATATTATCCAAAATGATGATATTACTCTCGTTAAAAATGGGATGAAGCAACGGAAAATGATCTGCACGGTGAGTTATCCTTAAGAATTCACTAATCTGCGTTCAATTATCTACTCCGGTGGTAAACTTAATCTCCATGTCTATGACTGAATCTACCGCTGAATTCACCCTTCCGCTGCAATACAAAACGGACAGAAGCTCGCCTGTCCGTTGGATATTGTCGCATTCCCTGCGCCAGTGGCCGCTGCTGCTGGTGGCCTTTTTGGGTGCGTTTGGCAACGCTGCCTTCATGGCGGTGACCCAGGTGAGCGTGGGTGACGCCTTCAACGTGGTCACAGCCAAGGTGTTCGATATCAATGCCCTCATCCGCATCGCCTTTCTCATCGGCGCGGTTAACCTGGCCCGCGGCTTGCTGCAATTTACCCGCAACTTCGGTTTCGAATGGGTGGCGCAGCGCATCGAACGTAACGTGCGCCAGGAGATCTACACCAACCTGCTCGGCAAGAGCATGACCTTCCATAACCTGCAGCCGGTGGGCGATACCATGGCGCGCGCCACCTACGACGTGCGCGAGGTAAACTACCTGTTCAGCCCCGGCATGAACATGGTGGTGGGTTCATTCAATTTCCTCGTCTGGCCGATCATATTCGCTCCCCAGTATCACCCGAGCCTCATCATCACTCCCATCGTCTTCACCGTTCTCTTCTTCGTGCTGGTACGCCAACACCTGCGCTCACTGGCTCCGGTAACCGAGGATGTGCGCGAGTCGTTTGGCCAGTTGAACACCCGTCTCTCTGAATCGCTCGACGGCATCGAGACGGTCAAGGGCGCTTCACAGGAAATGCGCGAGATTGGGCTTTTCCAGGGTAACGTCAGACGCTACCGCGACGCTGCCGTGAGCCAGGGCAACGTGGAGAGCCGTTTCTATCCGTTGATGCTCTTCTACGTGGCACTGGCGGCCGGGCTGCTGCACGCGCTGCTGCTCTTCCGCGCCGGCGTGATCGATATCGGCGCTGTGGTGGGTTACTTTGGCCTGTTGCTCATGCTCGATTTTCCGACGTTCTCTTCGATGTGGGCTTACTCTCGCCTTTCCCTCGGCGTGGCGGGTGCCAAACGCATCCTCGAGCTGATGAATCGCGAGAACAACCTGGACCAGAACGCGGCCGGTTACGCAGCGCCTATGCGCGGCGAAGTGGAATTCAATGATGTAACTTTCCGCTATGAAGAGGCAGAGCCCTCCTTAAACAACGTTTCATTCCATGTCAGCCCCGGGCAAACGGTGGCCATTGTTGGTCAGACTGGCTCGGGTAAGACCACCCTGGCACGCCTGATCAACCGCACCTACGAAGCCAGCGGCGGGCAGGTGCTGGTGGATGGGGTGGATGTGCGCGATTGGAACCTGGAAAACCTGCGCAAGAACATTTCGATCATCGAACAGGATATCTTCCTGTTCTCACGCTCCATCGCCGATAATATCGCCTTCGGCAAACCCGGCGCCACCCGCGCCGAGATCGAACAGGCTGCCCGCGCCGCCCAGGCCGAGGAGTTCATCCTCACTTTCAACGATGGTTACGATACGGTCATCGGTGAGCGCGGCGTCACCCTTTCGGGTGGGCAGCGGCAGCGCCTGGCGCTGGCACGCGCCTTCCTCACCGACCCGCGCATCCTTATTCTTGACGACTCGACTTCGGCCATCGATTCCGCCACCGAAGATAAGATCCAGCGCGCCATCTACGCGGCAGCCAAAGGCCGCACCACCTTCATCATCACCCACCGCCTCTCGCAGATCCGCTGGGCCGACCTCATCCTCGTCAGCCGCGGCGGCGAGCTGGTGGCAGCCGGCACGCACGACGACTTGATGAAAACCTCCGAATCATACAGGAGGATATTTAGTGAATAGTAACCAGTGATCAGCAATCAGGCATCAGTAAAATCAATTGGTTGCCTGATCCCCAATCACTAATTACTAGTTACTAGATACGGATTCTTATGGGCTTTTTTGACGGACTGGACGCTGAAAAATACGACCGCACTTACTCAGACAGTGAGCTGTTCAAGCGCATCCTGGGCTATTTCAAGCCGCAGTGGAAGCGTTTGCTGGGAGTGCTCGTCTTAACCTTGCTGATCGCCGGGGCGGGTGCCATGCTGCCCATTACCGTTTCAGATAGCGTGGAACTGCTCACCGGCGCGCCCACGGTTACACGCCTGCTGCTGGTGGGGCTCACCGTGCTGGTCATCGGCATCGTCATGTGGACCAGCAACCTGGTCTCGCGCCGCCTTATCACCAAGGCCATCGCCGACGTGGTGGCCAACCTGGCCTTGAAGGCATACGAGGCCTCGGTGCAGCACGACCTGTCGTTCTTCGATGAGTTCTCCTCGGGCAAGGTGGTTTCGCGCATCACCTCCGACACGCGCGATTTCGGTGACCTGGTCGGCCTGGTGACGAACGTGATCGCTGAGTTTATCGAAGCTTTTATCCTGGGCGTGGTCATTTTCACCATTTCGGTGCGCCTCAGCCTGTACGTGATGGCGCTCATTCCCATCGTGCTGGTCTTCGGTGTGGCTTACCGCACCCTGGCCCGCAAGGTCACCCGCCAGGGCATGCGTGCCATGGCCAACGTTAACTCCACCATCAAGGAAACCGTCAGCGGTATCGCGGTGGCCAAGAACTTCCGCCAGGAAGCCAGCATCTACAACGAATTCTATGAGGCCAACAACGCCTCGTACAAGGTCAACGTCAAGCGCGGATTGGTGCTTTCGTTCGTTTTTCCATTCCTCAACGCGTTGAACGGGGTAGCCACAGCCGTGATGGTCTACGTGGGCGGCATGGACGCCTATCATGCCATCGTTAATGTCGGCGCCTGGTACCTGTTCCTGCAAAGCCTCGACCGCTTCATGTTCCCTCTCATGGACCTGACCTCCTTCTGGACCAACATTCAGAACGGCCTTTCCGCCTCCGAACGGGTGTTCGCCCTTATCGATACTCCCAACCGCGTGGTGCAATTGGGCAGCCTGCCTGCTCCGCGCTTCAGAGGTGAGATCGTCTTCGACCACGTCGATTTCCATTACAAAGAGACCGAGCCCATCCTCGAGAACTTCGACCTCAAGATCGCCGCGGGTGAGAACCTGGCCATCGTGGGTCACACCGGCGCCGGCAAGACCTCCGTGGCCAAGCTGATCGCGCGCTTCTATGAGTTCCAGGGCGGGCGCATCCTCATCGACGGTCAGGACATTCGCAGC
>CAYWCH010000059.1:0-11599 GCA_964456715.1 uncultured Anaerolinea sp.
AACAAAAAGCGGAAATTATCGATCAAAAACCCGCTCCTGTTTACAAAGGAGCGGATTGATCGGTTCAGACAACTCTACTGACCAAAAAGCAGCCTGTCGCTGCAGTAAAGATCACTCGGATCGTAGTATTTCTTCACCCAGTAATCGGTGGTCGAGAGGTACCAGTGCGCGGCCACGGCGGCATCAGAGCTGGCAGGATCCTCGGCGGCCTGTAGACCGGCTGCTGTGCGATCTTTGTTCTTGTTGCCCTCCCGGGTGCAACGATCTAAAAACTGAAAGTGGTCCACCAAAGCAATGGCCTCGATGGCAAAAACAGTGGCCACTTCACTGTCGTAAAATGCCAGCAGGTTGTCGCCGTTCTTGTTCTCGCCGCCGTTGGCCAGGTTGGATGAGCCGCAGTAGACCACGGCATCGGGGCGGTTGAAGCCGCAGACAACGAACTTGTGGTGGATCTGATCCCCACTGATTCCGGGTACCTGGTTGAAAGGCGCTGGCAAGACGGTCTTGCCGGGTTTACCGCTCACCAGGATGCCGTGCTTCTTGGAAGGCTCGTGCAGGATGATGCCGCCGGGGGCGTCAGAGATACCATATGAGATCACCGAACTGTTCCCGTGAAGGTCCTTAAGTTTCTTGTAGACTGTGCTTTCACTGTTGTCCATCTGCATCACAGCGAAGAGGACGCTGCCGCCGTTTGGCTGGTTTTCTTCCTGCGCTATTCTCGCAGCAATATCTTCCAGGATTTTATCCGCGTATGACTGCTCGTGAGGTGAAAAAGTGATCGAGAGGGATGAGGAGATTGAAAACGGTTGTTGGGCTAAAGTGGTGGCGCGAAAAGCCTGTGCTTTCACATTGCCGATCCATGATTGCTCAAAAACATCATGATACACCGCGGCAATCGTCGGATCATCGAAAACCAGCACATGGTTGGAGTTGACATAGAAGCCGGTCACGGCGAAGTTGGTCGATCCGGTCAGCACCTTGGTTGGGCCACCATTGTTCGAGATAATGATCACCTTATCGTGGGCGTAGCGGCCGAACTTGCCGCGTTTGATTTCTGCATTGCCGGTCTTGACCCGGTTGAACTCATCCTCGAACCTGTCTTCCATCTTGGTGCGGTCCTTGTTGTGATGCAAGGCGGCGTTATCGAGGATCACCCGGGCACGGCCTTCAGCGGCCAATTGCAGAATGCTCTTAACGAAATCAGGCTCATTGAGATCGTAGGCGAACAATTCAAGGCTGAGAGTCTGATCGTTCAGGACCTCATCCAGAAGTTGATAGACCTGTTCGCGTGCTGTAAAGCCAAGCCAATCGTATTCCTCCGCGTAGGTGTAATCGTTGCCTGCGTCGTCCTTCCCTGCAGATTCGGAGGTGTCGAAGATCAGATCCCGGCCGCTCGGTTGAATATGCGCCTTGCTGCCAAAATGCCGCACGAAGGCCTGCGACTGCACAAATCCGCGGGTGAACCCGGTGCTGAGACCATTTTTGACGAAAGGTCTCATTTCGATGGAAACTGACAACCCGAGACTTTTATCGATAGGCAGGAGCGATTGGTTGCCGTCAAAGTAACGCGGCACTACTGTGTAGGTGTACATGCCCATGAACGGGTGCAGTCCCTGGTGCGCGGACCCCGGCACGTGCAGCCAGCGGAATTTGTGCAGCGGCGCGTTGATGCTCGAATAGGCTGGTTACTTTGGGTCCTGCTCATGCTTGGCAGGGAATTTAAATTGCAGATTGTTGTAGAGATAGTAGGGTAACTTTCCCTTTGGTTGGCAGATGATGGTGAATCCTGCCAGGTTCTTTGCACTGGCTTCGTCCAGGTTGATCGCGAGCAGTGTCTTCGCGTCGCCGGGATAGGCGATCACGGTCAGCCTGCCATTACTGTTCATTATGCGAGCCATTTTTGCCCTCCTTGCGAGATTTCCACCCCCCACAGGACCAGCGGTCTTTTCAGATCGAGGTCAACATCAATCCGGTCAGTTGAGGTCCGCGGTTGATCAGGATTTGAGCCATGCCCACCTTGAAATTTGCGTTCTCCCTCTGCGATACTCCTCTCGTCATTGTATTGCGAAGGAGGGCGGATTTCAAGCAAAAAACGTGCCCACAGGAAAACTGGCAAGATTCTCGATCGATTATTGACTTAGTCCACTGGTTAGTCTATAATTTAACTTGAGGTGAAACATGAACATGTTCAATATTCACGAAGCCAAGACACATTTTTCTAAACTACTGGAACGCGTCCTGAAAGGGGAGGATGTGGTCATTGCAAAAGCCGGGAAACCGATCGCCCGCCTCATGCCTTATGTGGAAGAGACGAACACTCCACGGATTCCGGGTTTCGATAAGGGCAAGGTCAAGATCATGCCCGGTTTCGACGAACCGCTGGAAGAGTTCGATCTATGAGAGCCTTGATCGATACACATACCTTCTTGTGGTGGACCACGGATGATCCACAACTCTCCGTCTGCGCGAGGGATTTAATCGCTGACGGTGACAACGAGATCTTCCTCTCCACAGCCAGTGTTTGGGAGATGGTGATTAAAACGGTCAGAGGTAAATTGATCTTGCCGGAAGCTCCTGCAGATTACATCACCAGTCGTATGAGCCGTTACCGATTTCGGGCGCTCCCCATCCAAATCGATCACACATTGAAAGTATACGAATTGCCGCTCATTCATCAGGATCCATTCGACCGCATGCTGATCGCCCAGAGTCTGACCGAATCCATCCCGCTGGTGACGAAGGATGAAACAATCCGGCAATATGGTTTGGAGACAATCTGGTAGAGATTTTTTCCTCTCCATCGCGTGGATGGAGAGGAGTTGTAATCACTTGCGTGTAGTTAACCAATTTTCACATAAGGTATCTTCACCATCTTGAACTGATAACCCATGCGGCCCAGGTTCTGGCAAATGCGGCGGAAATTGACCTTGCTGAAGAAGGGCAGGGCTTCGGCCAGCGGTTTGACCTTGTCGGTGATCATGCCCATCACCACGGTCACCGCATGGGTATCGATGGGTTCGTTGTAGAGCCACGCGAAAGAGTCCGGCGGGGTAGCGGGGGTGTGGTCCTCGACCTTGCCGTTGTCCACGATCTCGTGGGTTTTCTTGCGGAAGGTCGGGTTCATTTCCAGCAGTTCCGCGCTGACCGCGGCCTGCGAAAACAGGTGGCTCAGATCGCTGGACCCGGTGCCGACTTTGAGGTGGACCAGGCGGCGCGGATTCTCCATGGCCAAGTCGCAGATCTCGATTGGTGTGGTAATGCCGTCCACCTTGGCCTTATCGGATACGAGGCGTTTGTGCAGGCGCAGCGAATGGGTGTTGTTCCGGTTCACCATTGCGTTCACATAGTTGTCTTCGGGGTATTCCTTATTGGGAGGTGAGGTCACCCAGGCCGGTTGTACTTTGACCTCGGCGGGCATTACCTGGTATTCGTCAAGCTCAACCGCGTCAGTGATCTCTGTCTCGGCAACGAATTTGTTCAGTTCATCCATGTAGTTGCGGTCGATGATATAAAAGTCTCCGGCATCGAGCACATAATGCTTGACCGTTGTGCCTGCGGAGTCTTTCATCTCCAGCTCGCAGCCGAGCCAAAAATAGATCGGCCAGGTTTCGACGGGGTGCCCGTTGTTATCGAGCGCCTGCAGGTTAAGGGCATCGCTGAAAAGCACTTCACGCAGCTCGGGTGAGATTTCAGGAGTGTGAAGGAAAGCCAAAGTGGAATCGAGGTCGGGTTCCTCCACATCGAAGGTCTTTTCCACGGCGGGCTGTGTATTGCTGTGATAAATATATCTAAAACTCGAAATGTCGGCCCAATCGAGGATCTCGGGCGGTGAAATGAAAAACGACCCGGTATTGCCGGACGTGACCTGATCGGCGAAGAGACGTTTCAGTACCTGCAGGATGCTGTCTTCAAATACCGGTTTGATCTCATCCACGAAACTGAAATGTTCGCGGTAATCCTCCCTGGCACGGATGACCTCGATCTCCAGGCAAATGTCGATGATCCCGCTGGCTGCTTCAGGTCCGCGGAAATTGATACCCACGCCGCCTGAAATTGTGCCCCATTTTGCACTTTCGATCGGGGTGCCTGTGATCGAGCGCAACTGATCGGTGTGGAGGGTGAAGGGGAACGATTCGAAGGAGGCAAGCTTGGCGAACTGGAATTGCGAATTGAGGGTGTTGGCGTCGATGCGTTTGGAGGTGATCTTACGGATGCATTCCGGATCCCAGGCATCGCCGTTGCCACAAAGCAGGTTCAGGGCGCAGTAGATGCCGAGGTTGGGATTGATCTTTTCCTGCCGCAGCAGGAACCGGGCCGAGCCCCACGCTGCTGCGTAGAAATGTGAATCGGTGTCCGGTTTGATGAGCAGCAGCCCGCCCAGCGAGACAGTCGACTTGATGGAAGCTGTGTCGTCCGCCAGGATTGGCTTGATATATCTGAACCACTCTGGCTGGGGACGGGCTTCCTGGAGGACCAGGAACCTGGCTTTCTTTTTGTAGCCGTCCGTTAGGATGAATTCTTTGGTACGGTCGAGGTAGGTGTCAACGAGCACCTGTGAGAGACCGTTATCGGTCAGGTCACCATCCGTCAGCTCGTAAAGGGTGATCTTGCACATGTTTCCTCCCTGAGGAACCGAAGCAATCAAGTGCCCAATGCCGGCAGGAGTGAATTGAATTGATCAGGAAAATTTCGGTACAGTGCATTCAAAAAAGTGCGAAACTGGGCATTGGGCGGAGTCAGCGACCGTACAATGCCCGGGTCAAATACATTATAGAGTCTTTTTAGCGGTTTTCAATCTACTGCAGGCAAAACGTGCCCACAGGAAGGCCGTAGAGCGATTTATAAGCACCAAAGCAACAAAAATACCCTCAAAAATGAAGATTACACTGGTAAATATTAACATTTACCTGTCACGGAACTCCAGACTGGCAGGACCAGGGTAGAATTATGCATTACCACACCTGTCGACACCTATATAAACGGGGAAAGAAATATGACATTGACAATATCTCCTGATTTCCCAATACAACAAGTCTTTGATACTATTCTTCCTTCCATATTTCTTGTTTTTTGCATTAGAGACTTTTTCTTATGCTTTCGGGTGATCTGGAAAAAAACCAACGAAAAGTTTTGGTTTTACTATTTTTGCTGGCCGTTCTTTATGCTGTGTAAGCTGTTTTCAGAAAAATATTATGACAGGGTCATGGAGAATTATTATCATCGCATTATGCGTTTGAATGCCTATGTTGGACTATTTGGGTATCCACTATTTATCCTGGATTTTTTCTGGCAAATAATGGATATTTGGAAGTAAATGGAAATACCATTACAGAGTTAAGAAACATGCTTTTGAAACAGGAAGAATTCACTCGTGTTTTTCCATGTCCATGCGCAGATCGGGGAGGGTGAGCACGATCAGCGTTGCCAGTGCGGCCGCCGCTCCGCCGGCCAGGAAGATCAGCTTGAGCCCGCCCGCCAGATTGGCGGAACTTTTCTGGATCAAGCCCAACAGGGGAGGGGCCACCGCGATCCCCAGCATCTGGAAGAAGTAGATCGCGCCGACCGCCACGCCCAGCAGCCGGCGGGGAACGGCGAATTGCCCTACCAGGGTGCTGACAGTGGGGATGATTCCTATTCCGATCCCGGCCAGCGACGTGACGAAGATGTAGAGCCAGATTGGCGTGACGGCAGTGAAGCGCCCCATCGCAAACAGCGCTGCTGCAATGATCGCGTAACTGCCGATCAAAACCCATTTGAACCGCTTCGTCCGGGCAAGCAGCAAACCGGCAGGGATACCCAGGAACGCTGTCAGCAGCGTGAATGGCGTCAGGATCGAACCGCTGATCGCCGGGCTGACACTCATCACGTTCTGCGCGAAGATCGGCGAGTAGGCGGCCACTCCCAGTATGGCGAAATATAAAAGGAACCCGGCTGCAGCGGTGGTCATGAAAACCCGGCTCCTGAAAATCTGCGGGTCGAGGATGGGCGCCTCCGCGCGGCGCTCGATCTTGATGAAACCGAACCAGGCAAACAGCGATCCCGCCAGCAGGGCGATGCCAGGCAGCATTCTGGCCGGGTTGCCCAGAAACGAAATGCCGATGATGAGCGAGCCGGTGGCAATGACCATCACCATTGTGCCGGGCAGATCCATCTTCGGACGCGATGGTTCGTGTTTATCCGGAAAACCGACAGCGACCAGGACACCCCCAACCAGCATCAGCGGGATCGTGCCCCAGTACAGGCCGCGCCAACCAAAGATGCTCTCAGAGATGATCCCGCCCAGCACGGGGCCGATCAGGGCGGCGATACCCGAGGGCAGGTTCAACAGGCCGGTCCACTTGGCGCGTTCTGTCGGTTCAAAGAGGTCCCCGATGGCGGTGAAGCATAAAGGCACAATGGGGAAATGCCCAATGCTCATGAAGGTGGCGGCTGCCACCAGGGCGGCCATGCTTTTGGAAAACGTGGTGATTCCCAGACCCAGGATAAAGATCGCGATTGAGATCAGCAGCAGCTTGCGGCGCCCATAAATGTCTGACAATTTGCCGAAAAGCAGCGTGGATGCAGAACCGGTCAGGGCAGGCAGGGCGATCAGCCAGGAGAAAAGCGCCATGCCGTGCAGCTCTGAGATCATGCCCGGCTGCGCGATATTGCGCCCGTTGATAAAGAGTATGCTGACGAACTCCGTCAGGAAGATCGTCCAGACCCCAAGCGAAAACGCCCGGTGGCCGGATGAGATTGAATGGTTGTGGGTCAATTGTTCGGGTTGAGTCATGTCGATGCCTGTCTGGAAGTGTTTCAATAATATCAGTTTATCATTTCGAGTTCACTCCAGGTCAAGGGCAAAAGCCAGAATGTTATCGTATTAATAGGTACTGATTATTTAAACAAATCAGAAGCTATGTTGATTTTCAGCCAGGCAGGCAAAAGTGCTACATTATTACGATGGCTTTGCAGTATTTGCCGGTCTGGCCGGCTCACTCTGGCTGTCAGTTTTGGCTGGTGGTGTAATGGTTGTCAAACATTCGATGATCTTTGATGTCAGTTTTATCCTTTCTGCTTTATCTTCAACATCATCCGTGATCTTGAATGCCAGGAAAAGGTTCTGCAAGTCGACCAAATTCTTGTGGTAATCCTTGAGTTGTGTCACACTGCGGTTGTAAATGACAAAGAACACAGCCGAGATAAATTCAGTCAACACCCCCGAAGCACTGGTGATGTATGCGATGGGAGCTGCATCGGCACCTTTGATAAGGCCAATCGCTACACCGCCAACAATCAACAAGAATCCAAGAATCCCCACTCTCGATGCATTCTTGAAGCTATTGTCGGATTGTTTTTCGACCAAACCATAATAGTCCTTCAATTCCTTGAGGTTTGATGTAGCCAGACTGGAAAAATACTTTTCTGCGGTATCTGTGGGGACTTCATTGCGTTTTGCCTTACTTTTGAATCGATTAATTTTATTCTTTAATTTGTCGGTTTTTCCCTTCTCGAGCAGAACCACAATAATGAAACCACAGAACCAGACGGCTACTGCAATGGCAGCCATTAAACCATAGCTGGGGGGATGGACATTTCCGAACAAGGTTGTTCGTAGAAGCATCGCGGAAATGGTCAGTATCGCTGCAGCAGTAGCCCATGCATATTGGATCCTTTGGTACTGGGCTTCCCAGTTCTTTTGCTCTTCTTTGAGTTGATCTACCATTTCATTCGAATCAGGATTTGGAGAGACCACCGCCGGGGTGGCTGAAACCGGAACATCATTTTTCTTCGGATCAGTTCGATTGCTCATGGTTCACCTTTCCTGGATTAATTGCAAATATGAAAAACAACCGGCCCCTCATTTTCGAGAGGGTCATATCAGGGGGTTGGATCGATTGGCTGAATAAAAATTCCAGAATGAAATACGCGTTTGCTGTGCTTCCCCATCAGCAGTGAGACAACATGAGATCAGTTTATTACTATATTAGCATTCACCTCCTGAAATTGTGTTGAGACCAATGGATGAAATCAAGAAAAGCTTTCGCCTCCCCTGAAATCAATTCTTTTGTACATCTTTTAACTTTGTAAATCAATAGATGAGATTTGTCTTTTACCTGCTCTGAGGTTTTACGCGCTTCATCGATCCGTCACTGCGCGTGGGCGGGATGTAAACGCCACCATACCCAAATTAGGGGATTGCCAGAAACGGTTTTCCCTTATATGATTGCGATAATACGCCTGATTGGAGGGAAACATGATCGCGTTGATCCGCAAATACCCGCTCGTATTCTTCCTGATCCTCACCCTGCTCATCAGTTGGCTGCCCTGGTACACTGGCGGCAACGGCATTTTCGTCTTCGGACCGTCCATTGCTGGCGTGATCACCGTGGCGCTGGTCAAGGGCAAGGACGGCCTGCGTGACCTGATGAAACGCGCCCTGCAATGGCGTGTGGGCTGGAAATGGTGGCTGATCGCGCTCTTCCTGCCTGCCCTGCTGACCCTGGCGGCGCTGGGCGTCAACCTGCTCTACGACGCCGACCTGCCGCCGTTCACGTTCATCAGGGAACAATGGTATTACCTGCCGCTGTTCTTCCTCATCACCATCGTCGGTGGTCCGCTCGGAGAGGAATTCGGCTGGCGCGGTTTTGCCCTGCCCCGCCTGCAGGAAAAGACCACTCCCCTGCTCTCTTCGATCGTGCTCGGTCTCATCTGGGGACTGTGGCACATCCCGCAGTTCTTCAACCCGGGCGCCGTGCACTACGAACTTGGCCTCGCTCGCCTGCCCCTCTACGTGCTGGCCGAGGTCGGTCTGGCCACGATCATGACCTGGGTCTACAACAAGACCAAAGGCAGCCTGCTGGTGGGCGGCCTCATCTATCACAATGCCGATAACTTCTGGGGCGTCGTGCTGATGACAGCGGCCACCTACACCACCGCCATGAACGGCACTGACACCGCCCACACCGACCTGCGCCTGTGGACCATTTCGGCCATCGTCGGACTGGTTGCTGCTGCGGTTATTGCCGTGGTCACGAAGGGCAAGTTGGGGAAGACGGAGTAACCCAAACAACCATTCCGGGAATGGTTGCGATTTGGAGCGTAGTTCCAAGCTTGCCGGTAGGAATTGTTTGTCACTCAGCGGAATGATCGATCTCCTGCAGATATTTGCATTTTCCCTCCCAAATCATTAAAATCATCTCCAACACGGAGGAAAAATTATGCCCAAACAAAATGCAATGATCGCCGCCTACATGGACGAACGCTCCAGTGCCCTGCTCTACCAGACCATGGCCGACGTGGAAGAAGATCCGCGCCTGGCCGAGGTTTACCGCCGCATCTCCGAAACCGAAACCGGACACGCCAACCGCTGGGCCGAGAAGGCTAAAGCGGATGGCATCGCTGTCCCCGTCTTCAAACCCTCATGGCGCACCCGCACCCTGGCGCGCCTGGCCAAACGTTTCGGACCCGCCATGATCCTGCCCGCCATCCAGAACATGGAACGCACCGGTATCGTCGATTATTCCAACATGGACGGCGCTGCCGCCATGAAGGGCGAGGAACAATCGCATTCGCGTCTCATCAACCAGATCACCGGCAGCATCAGGGGCGGCATGTCCGGCTCGGCGCTGGCCATGCTTGAAGGCCGCCACCGCTCCACCGGCGGCAACTCGCTGCGCGCCGCCGTGCTTGGCGCCAACGACGGCCTGGTCTCCAACCTCAGCCTGGTGATGGGCGTGGCCGGGGCCACCGCCGGCGTCAGCGGGAGCCACGCCGTGCTCATTGCCGGCATTGCCGGGCTGCTCGCCGGCGCCATCTCGATGGCCCTGGGTGAATGGCTCTCCGTCCAGTCTTCGCGCGAGCTGTATCACTACCAGATCGAAACCGAGAAGGAAGAGATCGAGCAGTCTCCCGAAGAAGAGATCCAGGAGCTGGCGCTGATCTACGAATCGCGCGGCATAGCCCCTGAAACCGCCCAAAACATGGCCAACCAGATACTGGCCAACAAGGACACTGCCCTCGAGACCCTGGCCCGCGAAGAGCTCGGTGTGGACCCCAAAGAGTTGGGCGGCTCGGCCTGGGAGGCCGCGCTGACCTCGTTCGTGCTCTTCACGATCGGCGCCATCATTCCCCTGTTTCCCTTTTTCTTTACCTTTGCGAATCCAATGCTGGCAGTTTACATCAGCATCGGCGTATCGGCGCTGGGGTTGTTCCTGCTTGGCGCCGTCATCACCCTCTTCACCGGGCGCACCGTCCTCTTTTCGGGGATGCGCATGGTCATTTTCGGTCTCACGGCAGCGGCGGTCACCTACGGCATCGGCAGTCTCATCGGCGTGAGTATTGGGGGGTAGAACTGCAAATTAATAGTGCTATAATTAATTACCTTCAGGTTATGTAACGATTATTACAAGGTAATTATCTGCACAAATGGAACAGCAGAGGGCGGCAGTTCATTTAAATTATCCAAAACGGGTGTGTAAAGATTCACACCCGTTTTTTCGCATTCTTTCCGGAGTTTTCACCCTCTTGATCTGGCTGATCTCACCGGGTTCGGTTTCCACGGTCAGCGCAGACGCGGGTGATTACGCACAGATCATACCCGCGCCTGTTGATAATGGTACAGCGATGGTGATCTTTTTTGCCATCTTCGCAGTGGGCATGGGGGTGATCGCGGGAACGCTTGTCACCAACCGCGCGCTGGTCAGAAAGATCAACACCAAGACAAAAGAGCTCAAAGAGAGTGAGATGAAATTCCGCAAGATCTTCGAAACCTCGAGGATTGGAATTGCGACGATCGATGAGAATGGGCATTTTCTTTCTGCGAACCCCACCCTGCTGGCGATCTTTGGATACACTGAAACTGAGTTTTACGAACTATCTGTCAAAGAACTTTCCCATCCTGATGACCTGCCGCTAAACAAACAGATGATGAAAGAATTATGGCAGGATAAACGGGAGAGCTACGTTCTGGAGAAACGGAACAGGCACAAAGACGGACATGTCATCTGGTGCCGGATCACTGTCTCATTGGTCCGCGATGCGGACGGGAAACCGTTATTTGCCATCTCGCTGGTGGAAGACATCACTGAAGATCACAAATCCGAGGTATTAGGCGAAGCGATCTTCGAAATCTCCCAGGTAACCTCAGATGCGATATCGCTGGACAAGTTCTATTCTTCCATCCATGAGATCCTGGAAAAGATCATGCCGGTGGACAATTTCTTCATCGGGTTACTCAACCATAAAGACGGGCTGCTGCATTTCCCCTTTGTGAGGGATCAATTTGATGCCTCCACCACCCCGATCAAACCCGGGAAAACCTTATCCAGCTATGTAATGAAAAAGAGAGAGCCAACCCTGGTGGATGACGAGACTTTTAACGAGTTGTTTGCCGCGGGCGAAATCGAGCTGATTGGAGCCAAGCCGATTGAGTGGCTGGGGGTGCCGTTGATCATTGACGAGCAGGTGATCGGTGTGATGGTGACCCAGCATTATGATGTGGATTTCCGGTTTGAAAAGTTCGATATTGATCTCTTTACTTTCGTTTCCAGTCAGGTTGCCCAGGCCATCGACAGGAAGCGCACCGAAGACGCCCTGGTACAATCCGATGCGGATATGC
>CAYWCH010000060.1:0-11494 GCA_964456715.1 uncultured Anaerolinea sp.
AGTCAATATTCCCCAGATCAACGAACTGTTCGATTACGCTGTTCCCGCCGGCTTTGAGTCTCTGCAACCTGGAGCTTTGGTAACCGTCCCCTTCGGTAAACAAACCGTCCAGGCGATTATCATCCGTAAGATTGATCAACCATCGGTCCCTGACGTAAAACCGATCGAGAGTCTGGTCGATACGCAACCCGTCTGCACGCCCGGTCAGCTTGACCTGGCAGTCTGGATGGCAGATGAGAACCTGAGCACGATCGCGGAATGCCTTGAACAGATGCTGCCACCCGGGTTGAGCCAGCATTCCGATATCTTGGTCCATTTGAACCTGCCTCTGCCGCCGGATGCGGCTTTCACCGGATTGCAGAACCGGATCATTGCTGAACTTACACGGCGCGGCGATCTGCGCGGCAGGCAGTTGGACACGGCCTTTCCACGCGTGAACTGGCGCTCCAGCCTGCAGTCAATGATCCATGCGGGGCTGGTCACCACCCATCCCATAATCTCCGCGCCTTCCATTCACCCACGTACGATCCGCAACATCAGTCTGGCGCTCCCCGCCGAGTCGGCGCTCGAGAAGATCGATTCCAACACAAAAAAGGTTACCCCGGCAACGCTCAGGCGCAAAAACATCATTGGTCTGCTTCAAAAAGAAAACGCTCCGGTTGACATCGCGATAGTCTACGCTGAAACCGGCGCGAATGCTGCGGATATTAAATGGCTTTCAGAGCTGGAGATCATTGCGGTTGGAGAAAGTGAAGTCATCCGCGACCCACTGGCAAAGTTGCCGCCTACCCTCTATCAAGCCCCTGTGTTGAATCCTGCCCAGGCTTCCGCGTGGCAGATCATTGAAGACCAGATCCTCGGAAAATCAAAGAAGAAACCCAACCTGCTGGTGGGTGTCACCGGGTCAGGAAAGACCGAGCTTTACCTACGCGCGGTCGAAGCCGTGCTCAACCAGGGGCGGCAAGCGATCATTCTTGTGCCTGAGATCGCGCTCACCCCTCAAACAGCCCGCCGTTTTTATGCACGCTTTCCGGGCAAGGTGGGTTTGATCCACTCCGGTTTATCTACCGGCGAACGTTATGATACCTGGCGCCGCGTGCGAGATGGAAAATTGCCGGTGGTGGTTGGGGCCCGCAGTGCATTGTTTGCGCCAGTCAAGCATCTCGGTTTGATCGTGATCGACGAATGCCACGAAGAATCCTATTTCCAGGATGATTTCCGCCCCCATTACTCCGCGGTTGAAACCGCCCTGGCATACTCCACCCAAACTGACGCCGTTCTCATAATGGGATCCGCCACACCCACCATTGAGCAACTCTACCGCGCCCGCCATGAAAAGTGGAATGAGCTTACGCTGCCCGATCGTATCCTGGCGCATGAAGCAGGTTCGAACACGCAAGCTACTGAGCCCGGAGTCCTTCCCCTGCCGGAAGTGCATGTGGTGGATATGCGTGAGGAGTTGAAAGCCGGCAATCGCTCCGTGTTCAGCCGGGAACTACATCAATCCCTCGATGAAACACTGCAAAGGAATGAGCAGGCGATCCTGTTCCTAAACAGGCGCGGCTCAGCCACTTACGTTTTTTGCCGCGATTGCGGCTACGTGCTGCGATGCCCCCGCTGCAACACGCAATTGACCTTCCATGAATTTGAAAACGCCCTGATCTGCCATATCTGTAATTACCGCCGCAAGATGCCCACTGCCTGCCCGGATTGTAAAGGTCCGAACATCCGTCAGTTTGGTTTGGGGACTGAAAGCCTGGAGAAAACGGTGAACGAACTGTTCCCCTCCGCCCGGGTGCTGCGCTGGGACGCCGATACCGCGCGGTTCAAAGGGGCGCACGATCTCATTCTCGATCATTTCAGCCAGCACCGCGCCGATATCCTCATCGGCACCAAGATGCTCGCCAAAGGGCTCGATCTGCCCCTGGTCACCCTGGTTGGTGCCGTACTGGCTGACGTCAGCCTGAATTTGCCCGATTTCCATGCCGCGGAACGAACCTTCGAGCTTCTCAGCCAGGTCGCTGGCCGTGCCGGCCGCAGCGCCATGGGCGGCAGGGCCATTTTGCAGACCTTTGCTCCCGAAAATTACGCCATCCAATCGGCTTCGCTGCACGACCTCGAGGGATTTTTCGCGAAAGAGATCGAACTGCGCAAGAAAACGGGATATCCGCCCTTCAGCAGGTTGATCCGCATCGAATTCAGCCATTACCAGGAACCCAATGTCAGGCAAGCTGCCGAACAAACTGGAGATCAACTGAAAAACTGGCTTGGTCAACCGGAGTATTCTGGAACCGAAATGGTCGGTCCGGTTCCCTGTTTTTATTCCAGGATGGCCGGGCAATACCGCTGGCAGATTATTTTAAAAGGTTTCGACGTGAAACGAGTTCTGACCGACCACCCACTGCAAACCTGGCAGCCGAAGGATGTGAACGTCGAGATTATGGTTGACCCTCCGGATCTGTTATAAAAGAACGCGGCTTCTGCCGCGTTCTTTACTGTCATTTATGTGATTTATGGCAAGACATACCAGGGATTGATAAAGCCGCCATCTCTGCGCACTTCGAAGTGCAGGTGGGGACCGGTCGAATTGCCTGAAGAACCGGCGCCTCCAATCCATTGCCCTTGACTTACATTTACTCCGCAAGATACCGCGACAGCAGAAAGGTGAGCATAAAGGGTCTGATAACCGTTGTTGTGATCGATCATCACCAGGTATCCGTAACCGGTATCGTTCCAACCTGAGTAGACAACTGTTCCGGCATCAGAAGCATAGATCGGTTCACCCATGTAGATCGCGATATCGATGCCTTTATGGAAGCTGCTGAAATCCCAGCCTGACACAGCATGCTGTGAAGAAGGCCACTGGAAGTTCATCGATCCCACTGCACCATAACCGCCGCTGACATCACAACCACCCGGGCCCTGGATCCTTTGCGTCACACCCGAACGCGGCGTGTAAGCCACTTCCTGGATCCATTCATTGATCTCGGCTGTTCCACCAGGGATCATGATCGTTGTACCGGGTTTCACTTCAGGATTGGCGGCGTCCAAATGATTGGACGGCCAGGCTACAATCTTTTGAATGGTGGAATGGTAATCATAGGCGACCTTTTTCAAGGAATCACCTTCTTTCCATTTATAAAGCACACCATCTGTCGGGGGAATGTTCAAAACAGCACCCACGCTGAGAGTCACGGTAGGATTCCCGCCAAAGTAATCGTCATTAGCCCAGATCACGGACTCTGGTTTCAATCCATATTGAGCCGCGATATTGAAAATGGAATCGCCTGAAACAACAGTGTATTTGATGATGCTTTGCCGTGCACCTTCAGGGATGATTGTATCCATGCTCGGTTTACGGACCAATACTTCGATCTCTGTCTGCTGATCGCTCTGCAAGGTAGGCAGATCAACTGCTACCGGTGTAACAGTGGTGGTAGTCCCTTCAGTTGGAATTTCCCCCGGCAATGGTATCTTCTGAAACAAGACCAACATCAAAACTACTATGACTAAACCGGTTACGCCCCATGAAAAAAACGTCGGCCAGGGGAACTTCCTTGTCTCCTGAACATTTTCTTCGACAACGGTTTCTTCAGGAGTGGTTTTCTTTGAACTCACGAATCCTCCGTCAAACTCTCCAGGAACTCCTGATTGTTCTTGGTTTTATTGATCCGCTGCAAAATGGCTTCGGTTGCCACCGATGGATCCATACCCGCGCCTTGCGGCGGAGTCGCGATCATTTGCAGGTACATGCGGCGCATCAGCCAAACACGCTGCAAGATATCCGGGCCAAGCAGCAGATCTTCGCGCCGGGTGGAAGAACGCTCGATGTCGATCGCGGGGAAGATACGGCGTTCCTGCAAGCGCCTCGATAGGTGCAGTTCCATGTTCCCGGTACCCTTAAACTCTTCGTAAACCACATCATCCAACCGTGACCCGGTATCCACCAGTGCGGTGGCGATGATTGTCAGGCTTCCGCCGCCTTCAATATTACGGGCAGCGCCGAAGAATTTCTTGGGGGGGTAAAGGGCCGAGGGGTCCATACCACCCGAAAGGGTTCGCCCAGACGGGTTAACGACCAGGTTATACGCCCGCGCCAACCGAGTCAAGGAGTCCATCAATATTACCACATCGCGTCCGATCTCGACCAAACGCTTGGCGCGTTCCAAAGTGATCTCGGCAGTGCGCACATGCGAGGTGACCGGTTCATCAAAGGTCGATGCCACCACTTCCGCGTCCACGGAGCGGTCCATATCGGTGACCTCTTCAGGCCGCTCGCCAATCAACGCGATGATCAGATGGACATCATTGTAATTGGCAGAAATGGAGTTCGCCAACTGTTTGAGGATGGTTGTCTTGCCGGCTTTCGGGGGAGAAACAATCATACCGCGCTGGCCGCGTCCGATCGGGGCGATCAGGTTGATCAGACGGGAGGAAAGAATGGAACGATCCGTTTCAAGATCGAACCGCTTATCGGGGAAGATGGGCACGAGACTTTCAAAAGTGGGACGGTTTGTCATCTCCTCAATGGAGATCATGTTGACCGATTCCACCTTAAGCAGGCCGTAATGTCTTTCAACGTCTTTGGGCGGTCTTACCACACCGATGACGAAATCGCCCATTCTCAGGTCGTATCTGCGCAGTTGAGCCTGCGAAACATAAACGTCATCAGGTCCAACCGAATAATTGTTACGTAAAAATCCAACACCTTCAGGGGTAATTTCGAGAACGCCACCCCTTACTTCCAGCCCTTCCTTTTCAGCTTCAGTTTTTCGGATGCTTAAGATCAGGTTTTCCTTCTTCAACCGTTTGGCATTGGGGACGTTCATTTCCTCCGCTACCTGACGTAATGAAGCAAGTGAGGCATTTTCCATTTCGGATATGTTCATTTGTGATTGATCCATGAGTTTAGAATATACAACTGTGAACTCCCTGAAGAATCAGGGATTAAATCGCTCAATTGGTTTACCTAGGGAATTTATTGTTTCACTTAAGGGTTTTATAAAACAAATCAATTACTTACAATCAACCAGTAATTCAGTATAACATGGAAATTTTGTCAAGGCAAGAAAATGGAATGGTGGCAGATCTGTCAACAACAGCATCTTCATCTTTCGGTATCTCATGATGAGTTGATTGTTAATTCTTTATCAGAACTGTCGTCTCCTTCATATATTATCTTGACTCGATTTTTTCGACATGGTATGATTATTGTCATCGAATTAGCACTCTCGAACGTCGAGTGCTAAAATGAGAAAAAATGAAAGATTTGACTGAAAGACAAAAAGCGATTCTATCGCTGGTGATTCACGAATATGTCCATACTGCCACGCCGGTGGGTTCAAAACACATGGTGGAGCAGTATCATCTTGATTTCAGCTCAGCTACTGTCCGCAATGACTTGGCAGAATTGACCGAGCTTGGTTATCTGCGCCAACCCCACCTTTCAGCGGGTCGCGTTCCGACCGAGGAAGGTTACCGACTTTTCGTCAGCAACCTGGTACAGGATATCGAGATTCCAGATTCCACCCGCCGGACCATCAGCCACCAGTTCTACCAAATGCGTCAGGACGTGGAACAATGGACCCGATTGGCTGCTTCTGTGCTGGCCCACCAATCTCACGGAGCCTCACTGGTTACGGCTCCCCACCCCGACCAGGCGCGCTTTAAGCATCTCGAATTGATCGGTGCCCGCGGCCGGCAGGTATTGATGGTTCTTGTTTTAATGGGCGGTGAGATCACCCAACGCTTCATTTTACTGGCAGAACCGGTCCCCCAGGATACACTTTCAGAGGTCGCCAACCACCTCAACCACCTGCTTGCCAATATGACAGCAGATCAATTGAAATCCACCTCATTGAACCTGGCAGCGCTCGAATCCGAGATATTCGGTTTTGTCCGCGAGCAGATGGAACAGGCCGATTCGCTGGTCTCTGGTGAAGTGGTTTTGGATGGCATCACCAACGTGCTGGCAGAACCTGAGTTTTCGGGTTCAGATAAAGCCCGCCAGGCATTGCGTGTGCTTGAAGAAAAACCCCTTCTGCAAAGCTTGCTTTCACAGACCATTCTCACCGGGTCTTCTATTGGCGGGGTTTATGTGATGATCGGCGGCGAAGGGATCTGGGATTCACTCAGCCAGTGCTCCATCGTGATCGCCCGCTACGGCACTCCTGGTCTAGCAACCGGGACTCTGGGTGTGCTTGGACCAATGCGAATGCCATACGGACATACGATCTCCATCGTTCGTTACCTTTCAGGTCTGTTGAGCGACCTGGTTAATGACACCATGATCGAATAAATTCCTCACAGAGGTGATATTTTGACTGAAGAAGAAAAACAAACTACTGAGAATGCAACTGAAGGAACCCCTGGTACCCCAAAGTCCCATGAGAAGAAGTCAGAGGGATCGGTTCGCGAATTACAGAAAAAAGTGGATGCGCTGAAGGCGGAATTGGAAACCGCCAAAGGTGAAGCTTGTGCGAACCTGGATGGTTGGCAGCGCGAGCGCGCTGAGTTTTCAAATTACAAGAAGCGCATTGACCGTGAGAATGAGCAACTGCATCAAACCCTCACCGGCTCTGTGATTAAAAAGTACCTGGTCATCCTGGATGACTTGGATTTGGCATTGAAAGCTCGTCCTAAAGAAGGTGAAGGGGCCGCCTGGGCTGACGGGATCGAACTGGTCACCCGCAAACTGCTGTCCATTCTCGATTCTGAGGGCATCGAACGGATCAATGAAAACAAGGTTCAATTTGATCCCAATCTACACGAAGCGATTTCGCATGAAGATAACCCCGATTTCGAATGCGGTGAAATCATTGAAGTGGTCCGCCAGGGGTTTAAACTTGGCGATCGAATCCTGCGCCCAGCAATGGTGCGTGTCGCAAGATAACTTGGAGGAATAATGGGAAAAATCATTGGTATCGATCTGGGAACAACAAATTCGGTCATCGCAGTCATGACTGGCGGTGAGCCCACCGTCATTCCATCCGCAGAAGGGGAACGCCTGATTCCTTCTGTGGTGGCCGTGAACAAGAATCACGAACGCATCGTTGGCCGGGCAGCCCGCAACCAGGCAATCGTCAATCCAGAGAATACGGTGTTCTCGATCAAACGCTTCATGGGTCGCAAATTTGAAGATCCTGAAGTGCAACGAACTGTCAGCCGTGTTCCTTACAAAGTTACTGCAGCCGGTAATGGTGATGTACGCGTCGTCCTCGATGGCAAGGAATACAGTCCCCCCGAAATCAGCGCCATGATCCTGGCCAAATTGAAATCCGATGCCGAAGCCTATCTGGGAGGTCCTGTTACTCAGGCCGTCATCACCGTACCGGCATATTTCAATGACGCTCAACGTAACGCCACAAAAGACGCCGGCCGTATCGCCGGTTTGGAAGTGCTGCGCATCATCAACGAACCCACTGCCTCTTCACTGGCGTATGGCCTCGATAAAAAGAAAAATGAAATCATCGCGGTTTATGACCTCGGTGGCGGCACATTCGATATTTCTGTCCTGGACGTCGGTGACGGCGTTTTCCAGGTGCGTTCTACCAATGGTGATACCTTCCTTGGCGGTGACGATTTCGATCAGCGTGTGATGGATTACCTGATCGATGAATTTAAAAAGACCAACGGGATCGATCTGCACGGCGATCGCCAGGCGCTTCAGCGCTTGAAGGAAGCCGCTGAAAAAGCCAAGATTGAGCTTTCCACGGTCCAGCAGACCGAAATCAACCTGCCCTACCTCACCGCTGATGCTTCCGGCCCGAAACACCTTGTCATGCCCATGACCCGTGCCAAACTGGAACAACTCACCGCCGATTTGGTGCAGAAAACCCTGGATCCCATCCGTCACGCCCTTTCGGATGCAGGTCTGAAAGCCAGCGAGATCAACGAAGTTGTCCTCGTCGGTGGTATGATCCGCATGCCCGCCGTACAGGAAGCCGTCAAGAAGGAATTCGGCAAGGATCCCCACAAGGGTGTCAATCCTGACGAGGTCGTGGCTGTCGGTGCCGCCATCCAAGCCGGTGTGCTTGGTGGTGAAGTCAAAGATATTTTGCTTCTCGATGTTACCCCTTTGACTCTCTCCGTCGAAACTTACGGCGGTATTTCAACTCCGATCATCGAGCGCAATACCACCATCCCCACCCGTAAGAGCCAGGTGTTTTCCACCGCCTCTGACGGTCAGACCCAGGTGGAGATCCACGTGCTGCAGGGTGAACGTCCCATGGCCGCAGATAACAAATCGCTCGGTAAATTCATTCTGGACGGTATTCCCTCCGCTCCGCGCGGTATTCCCCAGATCGAAGTGACCTTCGATATCGATGCCAACGGTATTCTCAACGTCACCGCGCTCGACAAGGCCACCAATCGCAGCCAGCACATCACCATCACCGCGTCCAGCGGCTTGAGCGAATCTGAGATCCAGAAGATGAAGACCGAAGCTGAAGCTAACGCTGAAGAAGACCGTAAACGCAAGGAACTGGTTGAAGTCAAGAATACTGCTGATAACACCGTTTACACCGCAGAAAAGATGCTCCGCGACGGTGGTGACAAGGTTTCTGCTGACTTGAAGAAGGAAGTGGAAGACGCAGTCGCCAAAGTCCGCACCGCGCTCACCGAAGAGAACGCCGATTCGATCCGCAGCACCACCGAAGCGTTGAATCAGACGATCCAGAAGATCGGCGCGGCCATGTACAGCCAGCCCGGCGGTCCTGCTGCTGATGGTTCGCAAACAAACGGTGAAGCTACCCCTGAACAGGGTGATGGCGGTTCTACCCCCGGCAGCGATAGCGGCGACGTTGTGGACGGAGAGTTCAAATCCGCTTAGAAATAGAAATCCTCCGGTAATCAATGAACAGGCCGGACGTTTTGGAGTGGTATTTTCAAAACGTCCGCCTGTTTGGCTATTTATCGACGAATTTCACAAATTATTATGATGCATAATTGGCGCAATTCGTGGATAAATAAAGAACAAAGGTGCTGAAACTGTGACTACACAACGCGATTACTATGAAGTATTGGGCGTTTCACGAACCGCGACGCCTGATGAATTAAAAACTGCCTTCCGCACCCTGGCGCGCAAGTATCACCCGGATGTAAACAAGGAACCTGACGCTGAAGAAAAGTTCAAAGAGATCAACGAGGCCTACGCGGTTCTTTCGGACCCCGAAAAACGCCGCGTGTACGATCAATATGGCCAGGCAGGTTTGAACGGTGCCGGCGGTGTGCCGGATTGGACTTCGATGGATTTTTCCGACATTCTCGGTGAATTCTTCGGTTTCGCAACAGGAACGAGCCGACAACGTCAGAACGCTCCGCGGCGCGGTGTCGATCTCAACTATTCAGTTTCGCTGACATTCGAAGAATCCATCTTCGGCGTCGATAAAGAGATCGAGATCACCCGCGACGAGGTCTGTTCCACTTGCAAAGGCAAGGGGGCCGAACCCGGCACCTCGGCAACGCGCTGCAGCACCTGCAATGGTCGTGGAGAAGTGCGTCAGGTACATCAGACCTTCCTGGGCTCCATGGTCCAGGTGGTCACCTGCCCCTCGTGCAACGGCCGCGGAGAGATCATCTCCACTCCCTGCCACAACTGCCGCGGACGCGGACTGGAACGTAAAACCATCAAGAAAACCATACCCATCCCCGGTGGTGTGGACAATGGAACGCAAATGCGGCTGGCCGGTGAAGGGCAGCCCGGCGTCAACGGTGGGCCGAACGGCAACCTTTATTTGGACATCAAGGTCAAACCGCATCAATTCTTCCGCCGCCGCAACAACGATCTGCTTCTGGATTTGAATATCAATGTCGCGCAAGCTACACTGGGTGCAGAGATCGAGGTACCGACCATCGATGGGAAAACGAAGCTTTCCATTCCAGCAGGCACCCAACCCGGTAAAGTGTTCACCCTGCGAGGTAAAGGAGCGCCAAGTGTGCGTTCCAGTACACGCGGCGATCAATTGGTGATTATTAATGTAGAGATTCCCTCACGTTTGAATGCTGAACAGCGCAAACTCATCGAACAACTGGCGGCCACATTGGGCACTGAAGTGCGCCCTCAGGAAAAGAGCTTCATGGACATGCTCAAGGAGGTGTTGGGTGGCTGAAACAAAATGGCTTGAGATTTCGATGGTGGTCAACGGTGAATTAGCCGAAGCCGTCGCAGAAGTGATGGACCGCTTCACCTCAGGGGGAGTCGTGGTTGAAAGCGGCGTCAAGTTTATGGATGATGAAGATGAAGGCACTGCCTACGGCCCTGTGAAAGTATTTGGGTACCTCATCAATGACGAAAAGATAGAAGAACGCCGCCAGAAGTTGGAAGAAGCGCTCTGGCATCTCCATGTGATCAAGGAACTCCCCAAGCCTGAATACAAGCCTATCGCCGATGAGAACTGGATGGCCGCGTGGAAGGACCACTATCACCCGATTCCTATTGGCAAGAAGCTACTCGTGCTACCTGCATGGATCAAACAGGAAGACACCAGCCGCATCGCCGTCAAGATTGACCCCAGTATGGCCTTTGGCACGGGCACCCATCCCTCCACGCAGCTTTGCCTGGAACTGGTGGAAGAGTACACCCAACCGGGTGCGCCTGTGATTGACGTTGGCTGCGGCTCGGGCATCCTTTCGATTGCCGCGATCAAAATAGGCGCCAGTCATGCCCTGGCCGTGGATATCGACCCGGCCTCGGTCAAAGCCACCGGGGAGAATTCTGAATCGAATGGCGTGTTGGAAAAGATCGAGAGCGGTGAGGGATCTGTCAAAGAGATCAAAGAGGGCAAATACAGCATCAAACAGGCACCGGTGGTGCTGGCGAACATCCTCGCCCCCATCCTCATCCGCCTGTTCGACGCTGGCATGGCAGAGCTTGTCGAACCCGGCGGTTGCATCATCCTGGCCGGTATCCTCGCTGAGCAGGCCGACTCCGTCATCAATTCCGCGGGCAAACACGGCCTCACCTTCACCGAGAAGCGCCAGAGCGGTGACTGGGTCGCACTGGTCTGCCGTTCTGAATGAGATCAAAACCAATATACCACTGAGGCACAGAGAACACCGAGAAATCTTTAATTAGGGAGGAAATATGGAACAGATAAATGCCTTAACCGAATTAATTATTGGTTCGGCAATTGAAGTACACAAACACCTTGGTCCCGGTTTGCTGGAATCTGCTTACCGGGACTGCTTATCATATGAACTTTCCACAAGAAATATTGCTTTTGAGCGAGAGGTTGTCCTGCCAGTTCAATACAAAGAGATTCATATCAATTGTGGCTATAGAATGGATTTTGTAATCGATAAATGTGTTGTCTTGGAGTTAAAAGCTGTCGAAAGTATCCTGCCAATTCATAAAGCCCAGTTACTCACATACCTGAAATTATCAAGAATCAAGACAGGCTTACTGATCAATTTCAATGTGCCATTATTGAAAAATGGTATCGTTCGTATGGTTTGTTAACCAAAATGACGAAATTTCATCCGCATTTAACCAATT
>CAYWCH010000061.1:0-11254 GCA_964456715.1 uncultured Anaerolinea sp.
CTCTGGCCAGGTTCAGCAGCGATAATTTGCCTGAATTTGCGGCTGGATTCGACCATACGGGCGATCAGCGCCGCAGCGGTGAAGTTTTCGTGAAAAGCGAATCCACGCTGGGAAAGCAGCTCTCCAAAAACGCGGGCGAAGAAAATATCGAGATCGACCTCCGGTTCGGAGCGATAACGTTCCAGCCAGTTACGCAGATCCTCAAATTTTTGTCCGACGACGAAGGTAATGCGTTCCTGCATTTTGGGCATGACCTGGTCGAAAGTCACCAGAGAATTCTCTGCGCGATTGGGAGAGTATAGAATCTGGGCTACCAGGTCGGCACGAATGAGGTCGATTTCGGGGATGATCTGCATCAGCATATAGCGCAGGTCGTGTTTGGTTGGCTTAAGATTCCACTGCGGATGGGCCAGTTTGGCCAGGGTGAACATGGCACTAACAGGTGGTTCATCGCGCAGGCTGCGTGAGGGACGGAATGTGTAAAACGGAATTCCGGCTTCAGCCATGCGTTGGGTAAGTGTAAAGCGCAGTGAATCACTCAGGAATGGTGTGAGCACGACGATCTCACCGGGATCGATGTTCTGCTGGCGGATCATTGTATTTACTGAGGTAGTGATCCAATCCAACGCCTGCGGGAAGAAGCGGAACGACTGGATGGAATAGGCAGGAATGAGGTCTTCTTTTTTTACTTCCATTGATCTATGTTCCATGATGGCATGAGTGAGTGAACTCTCAAGCGTTTTAATTGGTGGGGACTGAATGAACGATTCTTTGAAATCAAGTTGTGTATCGCAAATACTGCTGAGCTTGAGCGCAGAAGGATCATCCGCACCCAGGAAGGTACGGAAGCCTGCATCTGTGTCATGGATTAGCAAGGCGGAAGTCAGATCAGTCAGCCAGTCAGCGACGATATCGTGCGCTGCCGGTACGTCCTCTTCGATGTTGTCATAGATCAAGTGCTTGTAAGTATTCTTCAGATAACTGCGGCACAGCAGTGACGGCCAGAGGTGTTTTTTAAAAACTTCAAACTGGAGTGAAAAATCCAGCAGGTTGTTCTCAAGGCAAAATTGTCTGAACTGATTGACACATTCCTGTGCCTGTTGGTAAATGATGGATTGTTTGGGCAAACCGGACCAGGCGCTGTTCAGCCGTTCGCCAATCTCAGCGATGTCGAAACCGACAAAGGCCGCTTTATTCATATTATCGAGCAACTGGCTGTAAATGCGGTTGGGTTCGATCGCGATGGAATCGAAGTATCCTTTTTGCAGCAGCGGGCCAATGACCTGTGCCATGTAATATTGCGCGGTTTCGAGGGTGAGGAATTGTGGAGCCTTCCCTGGTGATGCGAACCCGGCATTCTTCGCCACCATTGGCCAAAAGAGGGTCACCATCCGCTGCGCCAGACCGCCCATGGTCAAAATCGATGGAAGACTGCTTGACGGAAAATCGGAGGAGACCGATAGATCACGGTAGGGCTTGGCCAGGCTGCGTTGCGGGGTCAGGATGACAAAATTACCCCCCGGGATGCCGGAACTGACGGCGCGGTGGAAATACTCCAGACCGGCTTTGGTTTTTCCGCTTCCAGCAGGGCCGGAAACGAACAGACTGCCTTTCAGAGGAGAGTCAATCAGGTTTTGCTGAGATTCAGAAAATTCCACCATACACCTAGTAACATTGCCCGGCAATACAGTGAAGAACCGCACGAACGAGCAGGGCATCTGCTTCGGATCGATGCTCATTCAAGAGAGGGATCTTGAAATACGCGCCGGCTTCTTCCAGTTTGAAATACTTCATCGAACGCCGCATCGGATCCCATACGCCGCGATAATCGGAATAAACCGCCATGACATCGACCGACTTCAAACTCTCGCGCCAGGGAAGCTTATACCGGGCGTGCGACTGCGCCATCATCCGCAAATCGAACGTGGTGTTATAGGCAGCGATCGTGCGGCCATACAAAAAAGTGCGGATCTTCGGCCAAAGGACTGGCCAGGCTTGGGCCGAGGCAACATCCGCGTTGGAGATGTGATGAATGCGCTGGGCATCCGCTGGGATCGGTCGGCTGGGTTTGATCAGCGATGAGAAGAGCAGGCTGCCATCGTGATCGATGATGGAGATTTCGACAATTTCATCATCGCGATCCAATCCGGTAGTCTCTGTGTCGATATAGACCGGTTGAGAATCAATGATCTTTTTTGCCAGTTCAATAGCACTGGTCTGGTTGCCTGCAGTAGTGTTGTTATACATGGGTTGACCTCAGGGCAAATTCCATTGATTGATCTCTTCAACGTAGATCGTCATATTCCATTGCTCATATGAGGCAATGAAAACGCCGAAATGTCCGGCAGCATTGATGCTGTCGTCATCGAGTTCCTTGACCAGATTGCCATTGATATACAGGCCGAAATGATTTCCCTTTGCCATGACACCCAGGCGGTTTACCTGGCCTGTACCGGTAAGGATGTGCGAGTCTGAGGTCCAATCCACAAGGGGAATATCATCTCCGGAGACATCCTTCATAAAGTAATACTCACCTGCGCAGGTGACCCCAAAATAATACCCATGTCCATCATAATAGTCCGGAGAGCGCAGTACGAGACCGTAAAAATCATTCCCCTTGCATTGGACAGTTTTAAATGTGCCTTCAACGTAGAAGTCTTTTGGTGTCGGATACGTCAGGCGCCAGCGGATGCCGCTGTAAGTTTTCGTTGTTTCCAAAACCAAATTGCCATCCTGGATGTACATTTCAGAGGCATCATCGCTGTAGGGAGCATTGAGACCAAAAGCACTTCCGCTCTTAAATGTATCTGCATACACAGGGGTACCTAGCGTTGATTTGGGATCGGCCGGTGTGGGCGTGACGGTTGGTGTATTGGATGGACTGGCAGTGAGGATGGTTTCTGTGGCCGTGACATACATCACCGTGGCATTTCCCTCCGCAGAAGGTGTGAACGCAGGATTGGTGGCTGCCAGTGTTTGAGCGGCGCGTGTTGCCACCTCACTGTTCGTGGTGGATGATTTGAAAAGGGGAAAATTACAGGACGCCAGAAACAGAATAATAAATGGAATGATCAACAGTTTCTTTTTCATGGGTTCCTCTCATTCAACAACATAATTATATCTATTTCCAACGTTTCCTTCCCGTAAATGGCGTAATCCTGTGCGATCAGAATTCGATGATCTCTTTTTGCGTCAGTATGATCAGGGAAAACTATAATGATCTCTGGCTTGTTGTATAATTTTGCTGACCTATGAAAACATTCATCCTGCAACTCGAAAAATATGACGACCTGGCATCGACGCGCGAAAAAATGCGTTGGGTCAAGGCGAAACGATTGCTCATGGTTTGGCCAAAACGCGGCAAGCCGGATTTTTCGGTGGCAGACATCGGATCCATTCAACATGAAGCCATCCGCATGGGCCTGGAAATCGCTTTTGTATGCAAAAATGGTCTAATAGAAGATGTTGCGAATGATCTTCATGTTTCAGTTTTTCAATCCGTACCGCTGGCAGACAAAGCCCGTTGGCTGAAACCATTGCAATCATTTGAAAAACCCGTTTCAAGAGAGTATACGGATCTGATCGCAAAAGAACGGCAAAAAAAGAAAACCATTCATCCTCACATCAATCGAGCCGGGAGGATCGCAGCGATCATCCTTGCCGGGTTGGCAATCTTTTCAATGATCGCGTTTTTTGTCCCTCACGCAACGGTCATCCTGTATCCGGAATTAACAACAAAGACCATCCAGATCGATGTCCTGGCGTCTCCAGAAATTGATTCGGTGAATGTCAATGGGAACCTGCCCGCCAAGTTGGAAACGATCGAACTCACCAAAACCGGGTCCGGACAAAGCACAGGCAAAACGCAGCTTCCGAGCCAGAACGCCAGCGGCGAGGTCATTTTCTCAAATATCACCAATCAAACAGTGACCATCCCGGCCGGTACGGTTGTCCTATCGAACGTCGATCCTGAGATCCAATTTGTAACACAATCGAGTTACATCCTTGATGCGGGTGAAAACTCGTCACCAGTTGCGGTAAAAGCAACTAAAGCCGGCAGCAAGGGAAATGTCGCAGCAGGGGAGCTGACTTCCATAGATGGGGAGCTGGCGTTGTACCTGAAAGTAACCAACGCAACCCCAACCAGCGGGGGTACGGATGTGGAAGCTCCTTCACCAAGCGAAGCGGATTACATAAAATTAATGACTGAAATGGTGGACCAATTACGGCAGGAGATCATTGCCCGGTATTCACAGGGAGATACCCGTTTGATCGTCGCCACGCTTGATAAAGGAACTGTAACTTCCGAAACAAGAACGGTCGACGTGGGAACTGCTGCAGATTCCTTTACCCTGACGATCAACGTTCAATTCACCGGATTGACTTATTTGCGCGACGATTTGGAGATACTGATCGATCAAGCCATGCTGGCCAGTCTCGATTCGGGAACGAGAGTCTATGGTAACGGCGTCAAGACAGAGAATGAAACGAAAGCCACCATTATTGGCACAGAAGCCAAGTGGGTGATCACCGCAACAGCTGAAACCGGAAAGATTGTCGATAAGAACGAGATTGCGCAAATAATTGCCGGGAAGAAGGTTGATGACGCAAAAAGCATCATGAATTCGATAATCGCAATCAGGCAGACCACCGATATCACGGTCTTCCCACGCGGTTGGAATTGGCTGCCGTGGTACAGTGAAAACCTGCAGGTGGAGGTTAATTGAGCAAACTGACGGGTCCCATTCTCGCTGTAGATCCGGGAGAAAAACATATCGGCATTGCCATCAGCGACGAAACCGCAACTCTGGCAAGACCGCTGATGGTGATCGACCATGTTTCAATGAAGCTGGATGCTGGACAGATCGCTCAAATAGCAGTTGAAAATGGAGCTACCTACATCATCGTCGGGCTGCCGACAGGGGAAATGGGGAAGGAGATTCCGCAGACCAGGCATGCCAGGAAGCTGATCCAAGCCATTCAAGATCAGACTAGTATTTCAGTTGATAGCTGGGATGAATGGGGCACCACGCAAACAGCGCGAAGTATATTAGTGGATGTGGGAGTACAGCGCTCCAAACGTGGCGGGCACCAGGATGCATTGGCAGCCGCGGCGATTTTGCGTTCTTACTTGGATTCAATGAACCCGATGGAAGGAACCATCCCTTGAGCAGAAAGAGAAAGCAAAGCATCTCGAACCGGGTGACAGGTTTATTGATAATCGTTATGCTCGGATTGGCAGCCGCGATCCTGTGGCTTGGAGTGCCGATCCTGGCTGAACGAGATTTCGGCCCTGCTTCCAGTTCATTGACCAAAAATCAGGTGTGGAGTTATGGACTGCGAGTACTATTGGCCAGGTCCGATCTTTTGAACCCGGCGTGTCAGAATTCACAACCCGGTGAATTCGTCATCGAACAGGGAAGCACGATCAACCAGATCGTCAATTCACTCGAAGCAAGGGGATTGATCATAAACGCTGCAGGGATGCGTTCTTATTTGATCTATAAAGGTCTGGATACGCAAATCCTGGCAGGGGCCTATCAATTGAGCTGCAGCCAGAATGCAGTGAGCATCGCCGAAGCAATCAAGAATATATACCAGGATGAAGTGATTTTCAATATCCTTCCGGGTTGGAGAGCTGAGGAAATCGCGGCAGCTTTGCCTTCTTCAGGGATCGAGGTCAGTAGTGATGATTTTCTGACGGTTGTGCGGAATCCCGATGGGATTACCCTGCCGGGATACGTTCCCGAGGGGAGTACAGCAGAAGGAATGTTGTTCCCCGGTGAATACCATATTCGTAGGGATATCACCGCGGTGCAACTCGTGCAAGCATTTGTGGATAGTTTCACAGAGGAAGTCAGTGCATCCTATTTAAAACAGGCAAAATCATTCGGCATTACACCCTACCAGGCAATCATTTTGGCATCGATTGTTCAACGGGAGACATTCGCAGCAGACGAGCGACCGATGATGGCCTCGGTATTTTATAACCGGCTGGCCAAAGGCATGAGATTGGAAACCGATCCAACGGTGCAATACGCGCTCGGTTATGACGTTTCGTGGGGCTGGTGGAAAAGCCCTTTGGATGCGGGCGACCTGGGAGTCCAATCTGACTACAATACATATTTAATCAATGGGTTACCTCCAGCTCCCATCGCCAACCCCGATCTGGCTTCAATCCAGGCTGTGGTTGTACCAGAACAAACTGATTATTTATATTTCCGTGCCAAATGTGACGTAAGTGGAGAGCACGTATTTGCTGTTTCCTACGAGGAACATGTGGCCAATGGATGTGATCAATAAAAAATAGTCCTCAGTCACTTGACTGAGGACTATTGTCCTATTTGGAGTTATAACCCGGCCCGGAACTGTAAAAGGCAGCATTTGCCGCTTTGGCAGGGGTGAGATCGATCACTTCACCGGCTGCAAGTTCGCGAGTGGCAGACAGATGCACAGGATTGCCGTCATGGTCAGTGCCGTCATAAGCTTCTGTAAAGCCGGCAGTTCCCACAGGAGCGGAAATTCTCTCGCCACCTTTGGCTTTGTACGCAGAAGGAACTTCGTCTTCAGGGAAGATGGCATTAAAAGGGCATTGTGAAGCACAGGCACCGCAATCGATGCAGGTATCCGGATCGATGTAATAGCCGGGATATTTATCTTCCGGTTTTCCGGGGACAATACATTCCACCGGGCAGACCGTGGCGCAACTGCCTTCGCGCATGCACAATTCAGTAATTACATGAGGCATTTTAAGTCTCCCTTCTTGATGCGTTTATTTTAAGGCATCCGAATAGCGCTTGTCAGCTTCGGACCAATCGACCAGGGCCCACCAGGCAGAAAGATAATCAGCGCGGCGGTTCTGGTAATTTAGATAGTAGGCGTGTTCCCAAACATCAACAACCAGGATGGGTTTCAACCTTTCAGTCAACGGACAATCCTGGTTGGCGGTGGAGTGGATGATTAACTTTCTCTCTGAGTTCAGGCTGAGCCATGCATAACCGCTCCCAAAGCGGGTCATCCCGGCTTTTTCAAAATCCGTTTTGAATTGTTCATAACTTCCAAATGTTTTTTCCAGCACAGATAAAAGAGCCGGACCCGGTTTTTCTTCCTTGCCTGGCTGCATTGCCGACCAATAGAGATTATGGTTGTATACTCCACCACCATTGTTTTTAACAGCCTTGCGGATCGGTTCAGGGAGTTTATTCAAATCGATCAAAAGCATTTCGAGGGACATCGCAACGAGGTCGGGATAATTCTCGATCGCCGTATTCAGATTCTTCAAATACGTGGCGTGATGTTTGTCGTGGTGGATCTCGACAGTTCTGGCATCGATCACGGGCTCAAGGGCGTTGAACGTATACTTCAATGGTGGTAATTCAAAAGCCATATACTCCTCCTTGAATCTGAGAATTTCACGATTAATGTACAATAAAATTCTAGCCAGTGCTTTTGGCTTTGTCAAGCAAAATCGAGTATTCGTATTCAAATTGTAGAAATATTGGAGTCCATGACCAAGAATAGAATCACTTTTCCTTTTTTTGTAATAATTGTCGGCCTCCTGGCGGTATCATCGGCTTCGGTGTTCATTCGGTTTGCCCAGAAGGACGTCCCGTCGCTGGTGATCGCCGCATTCAGGTTGACCATCGCGACGCTTCTCCTGATCCCATTTTGTTTAAGGGGGTTCATCAAAGAGGTTATCCCGGCATCGAATAAACAGAAGGGAGCCTTGTTCCTGGCAGGAATCTTCCTGGCTATGCATTTCGCAACCTGGATCACTTCGTTGGAATACACGCGGGTGGCCAGTTCGGTTGTGCTGGTGGCGACCACACCATTATGGGTGGCCATCCTTTCGCCGTTATTGCTCAAAGAACGTCTCAACCGCTGGATGGGAGCGGGACTGGCTATTGCCATGATCGGAACGGCGATCGTGGCGTTCAGCGGGACATGCACGATCACCTCAATGGGTTTTGAGTGCGGCAGGGTACAAATGCAGCCCCGGGATCTGATCGGAGATGGATTGGCGCTCGCAGGCGCGTTGTTTGCCTGCGGATATATGATCATCGGCAGGAAGATACAAAAGCAAATCTCTTTCGGGAGCTACATCTTTTCTGTTTATGGCAGTGCGGCGATCGTTCTGTTATTACTTGTACTCATTTCCAATCAAAAAATGGCCGGGTATCCGGGAATATCTTATCTTTGGATGGCAGCACTGGCTGTGATCCCGCAATTGATCGGCCATTCCAGTTTTAACTGGGCATTGAAATCCCTGCCGGCAGCTTTTGTGGCGATCACACTTTTGGGAGAACCGGTGGGGACGGTGATCTTGAGCATGACGATATTAAAAGAAAACCCGACAGTTCTGGAAATTTGCGGTGGAATCCTCATCCTTCTGGGAGTTTTGTTGGCTAGCCGGATTGGTAAAACCAACCAGGAATAAATAAACGCCCCGGATCTTTCGAGCCGGGGCGTGTCATTCAATTTAATCGCGCAGATAAAGCAGGTTCATTTCCTTCAGTCTATCCGTTATTCCCTGGTTGATCTGGTTGGGTAATAACCGCCATCCCCAGTTGCCGGACGGCCGCCCGGGATAGTTCATACGGGCGCTGGTGTCGAGGCTGAGCAGGTCCTGCATGGGGCAGAGACTGAATATCGCAACCGAACTCCAGACCGCACGGATCATATCCCAGGAGATGTCGTCTCCGGAACGGGCTAGGTAGCGGCGGCAAAAATCGCGTTCCTTTTCGGTGGAAGAATTACGATACCAACCGAGGGCGGTATCGTTGTCGTGTGTGCCGGTATAGGCGATGCAATTCTTCGGGTAGTTGTGCGGCAGGAAGGGATCCGTGGCGTCGGCTGAAAATGCAAACTGAAAGATCTTCATGCCGGGCAGATCGAAGGCGTCGCGGAGTTCGAGAACATCGGGGGTCATCACACCCAGGTCTTCAGCGATGATCGGCAGGTTGGGAAGTGCCGCCTGGATGGCTTTAAAGAATGCCTTACCGGGTCCTTTCACCCAACGGCCAATCTCAGCAGTTGGGTTGCCATAAGGAATCTCCCAGTAGCCGGCGAAACCTCTAAAGTGATCGAGGCGGATAATGTCAACAACCTTCAGAACAGCTTCGAAACGTTTGATCCACCAGGCGTAACCCTCATTTTTGTGCGCATCCCAGCGGTAAAGCGGATTTCCCCAGAGTTGACCGGTGGGCGAAAAGTAATCAGGAGGCACTCCGGCTACGACCGTAGGTTTACCGGATTCATCCAGATGGAACAATTCCGGGTGCGACCATGCGTCCGCGCTGTCGTAGGCGACAAAAATCGGAATATCGCCAATGATGCGGATGTCTTTGGTGTGAGCGTATTCCATCACCTTCGACCACTGATCGAAGAAGAGAAATTGGCGGAATTTATGCTTTTCAACAGACGTTTTGTTCTGTTTACTGAAAACCGCCAGCGCTTTTGGATCACGCATTCTCAAATCAGCAGGCCAGTTTTCCCAACTAATACCGCCCTGTGATTCCTTGATCGCCATGAATAGGGCGAAATCATCCAACCAGGAAGCATTCTCTTTGCAGAATACAGCGTAGGCTTTGGTCAATTTGGAGTTGGCGCTCGCGGAGAAATGATCAAAAGCGCGGTCAAGCAGGGTTAATTTCCAGGTGATCACCGGACCGAAATCGACATGATCCTGGGGGAAATCCGGGCGATCGGCCAGATCGGTGCGGGTGAGCAGATCGTTTTCGAGCAAAAGAGCCGGACTGATCATGTAGGGATTACCCGCGCAGGCTGAAAAGCACTGGTAGGGAGAATCGCCATAACCGGTTGGTCCAAGCGGAAGCACCTGCCAGAGGTGGCAATTGGCTTCAGCGAGGAAGTCAATGAACCGGAAAATTTCGGGTCCCAGGTCGCCAATCCCATCTGGACCGGGCAGGCTAGTGGGGTGAAGTAAAACTCCGGAAGCTCTTTTATCAAACATAATTCCTCCTGTGATCAATGATTACCTCATCAAGTGATCATATATATCGAGATATTCACGGGCTGGTTTTTGCCAGGAAAAATCGGTCTTCATGCCGTTTTCCTGCATTTGTAACCATGCTTTCTTATTTTGAAATACATCCAGAGCAACACGTATGCGATCTGAAAAAGCTTGGAAGTTTGGAACCTCAGCCAGAAAACCGGTGGCTGAATCAGGGTCGTGCTTGTAATCAATGATCGTGTCTTTGAGCCCGCCGGTGGCAGTTGCGATGGGGATACAGCCGTAGCGCATGGCGATCATCTGCGCCAGACCACATGGTTCATAGCGCGAAGGCATGAGCAGGATATCGGCAGAGGAGTAAATGCGACGAGAAAGCGCGAGATTCATTTCTTCTTTGAAACAGACTTTCCCGGGCAGGTCACCGGCTAATTTCAGAAGATCCGCTTCAAGGGTTTTATCTTCGCCGAACGCCAGCACGATCAGCTGCCAATCAAGTTGAGCCAGATCTTTCATTGAATCGATGACGATATCGATCCCTTTCTGGCGATCCAACCGTCCGATTAACGAGAGTAAAGGAATCTCTGGATCGACTTTCAAACCAAGTTCTTTTTGAATGGCAGTTTTATTTTTCTGCCTGTTCATGATGGTGCCAAATGTATATCGTTCAAATACCTCAGTATCCGTGGCAGGATCCCAAAGTGAATAATCAATGCCATTGACGATGCCGGTAATCTTCTCGCTTTTGGCTTTCAAGAAATCCTGCAAATCACAACCAAAACCCGGGGTCAGAATCTCACGGGCATAACCGGAGGACACTGCTACAACGCTATCGGCAGCGTTGATCCCCATTGGCAGCGGCAAAGTCCGAGCCCAGGCGGGCATTGCGGGGTTATCAGCGGGATCGATCAGGAACTCTCGAAGCGCATTCTCAGACCCAGCTCCCATGAATGGCATATTGTGGATCGTCAACATCGACCTCACGTTTATGAGTGAGTCTTCCGATTTGGCGAGCGCTTGAAGTTGGTGAACCGCAACGCCGGTGTGCCAGTCATGGGCATGGAGAAGATCGATTGACCAGTTTAAGGCCTTCGGAAGATACAAACAAGCGACGGAGAAGAAAACAAATCGCTCTCCCAAGATTGCCGGATTGTTTACGTATACAGCTTCACCGGCATGAATGGGTTCGCCGTTGATTAGATAAACCTTCAAGCCATTGACCTCTGTCCAGGAAACATCCACCTTGATGGGTCCGTTTTTGGAGGGAATGGAATAACTCAGCAG
>CAYWCH010000062.1:0-11251 GCA_964456715.1 uncultured Anaerolinea sp.
CCAGATGGACCGCGACCCGTGGACGACCTGGATGAATTTCAGCGACGTCACCTTACCCCCTGTGTGGCAGCAGTTCAGCCTCAGCGGCATCTCTGGAGGCAGCGATGCCAGCGCCCAGTTGATCTTCGGCATGGGCCAACAGACCGGCTCGGTCTGGATCAAGGACGTAACCCTGACCAGGAACGGGCTACTGGTTTACCGCCGTGATTTCACGGGCGGCGTGGTAATCGTCAACGCCAGCGCGCAGCCGCAGACCATCGATCTCGGCGGTACCTACGTCAAGATCGACGGCACGCAGGATCGCTCCGTTAACAACGGCAGCACGGTCACCAGTGTCACGGTGGGTGCGTATGATGGGGTGATATTATTGAATGAGTAGCTCGTAAGAGGTGATCGATGAACCCCAACCACACCCATTGGAACCAAACTCTAAAAGCCCTACGTCTGGCCTTGAAAAAGCCGGTGCGGCTTGAGATGTCCGTCGCGCTCTTCCTTGAACTCCACGCGCCGCTGCACGCCCGCGCCGTCTCAGGCACGGACGGTTGGAATCTCGAGGAAGACGTCTGGAGCGGATTGACCGAGGCACAGTTCCGCTGCGTCCCCGTCGGTATGGAGCATTCCATCGCCTGGTGTTACTGGCACCTGGCACGCATCGAAGACATCACCATGAACCTGCTGGTGGCGAACTCCGCCCAGGTCTACAGCCGTGACAACTGGAAGCAGCGCCTGCACGCTCCCTTCGACGACACCGGCAACATGATCACCCCTGAAAACGTGCTCGCGCTCAGCCAGCAGGTAGCCTTCGAGGAACTGCGCGCCTACCGTAGCGCGGTCGGACGGCGCACGCGCGAGATCGTCAGCGCACTCACGGCGGAAGATATGCTGCGCATGACCCCGCCCGAGCGTCTGCAGCGCGGACTCGATGAAGGCGCCATAGCCCCCTACGCCACCGGCGTGGTGGATTACTGGGGTAGTCTTACGGTATCCGGATTACTCCTGATGCCGCCCACACGGCACAGCTACATCCACCTCAATGAGTGTCTCAAGATCAAGAAGAAAGCCGCGAAATCTCTTATAAATCAAGAAATTATCTCTATGCAATTAATCAAGTAAAGCTTCACCTGTGTTTTATTGAAAAAACTTAATGGCTGATTGAATGTAACAAAACCGATAATAGAGTAATTAATTACCTATATGTTATTTGTGCCTTCTGGATAATAACTATATGGCGAAATCAAAAAGAAAACCAGTAAGTCCTTGTTCACTTGAAATATAATCGAACTTAGTCTTATCATCCCAAAATAGTGATAATCATGTATGAATAAGTAGAGCTTTAAATGAGTTATTAATTTGTCTATTAATTTGAATAAAATTTTTTATTTAGTATATAATGATAACCAAACTTAATATTATATTAGAGGGAATAAAATGAGAAGAATTTTTGCTTCTGTAATTCAAGATTTCAAAGCTGGTGAAAATATTGATTTATACTTAATAGTACTTGTTGCTATTCCTTTGATTGTGTTAAACATTCTTGGTAAAGCTCTTGATTCAACAGGGGCAGCAATTTTGGCTGTTCTTGTTGTATTGGCAATTGCGATGTTAGTAAACAGAAAAAAGCTTGAGGTAATCGGCAATGAAATCCAAAATGAACATGGTTATAGCGTATTACGCAAGGGACTTCCTGAAAATTGGATTGATGATTTAAAGAACGCGAATGAATTATGGATTTTCGGAATAAACCTCGCAAGGACAATTACAACCTTTTACCCAATTATTGAAGAAAAAGTGTTACGTGGTACAAAAATAAAAATAATGATAGTAAATCCCCATGGTGAATCTCAAAAAATATTGACAAAACGACTCTTTCGATCTGTTTCACCAGATTCAAATAAACCGATCATTCTATCGTCTTTAGCAGATTTGTGCAGACTTAAAGAGAAAAGGCAAGAAAATGTTGAAATAAAAACCATTGATTATGTCCTTCCTTTTGGTGTTTTCGGAATGAACTTAAATTCACATGACGGAATAATATATATCGAGAATTATCCTTTTAAATCAAAAAGTGATGATGCACCGGTTCTTATCTTTCATAAATCAAATATTTACGAACAGTACTGGTATGACTTCTATCATCATCAAATTCAACAATTTTGGGAAAGCTCATTGCCTTGGGCTTCTGAGACGAAGAATCCAGAGACATCTTGAAAAATCCCAGAGTAACAATCCTCGATTGTCTTTTGAGTTGAAAATGGTTTGTTTTTCATTTACCCAGCACAGTTTTAATTAATGGAATTCCAAGATACGATATGGAAGAAAATGCAAGATTTTTTAATTAGTCCATAAAAAGGAATTGCAAATGAATAATCAACCAATAATTTTTGATGAAGGGAAAACTCACCAATATTGTTGTTCCGCTATTGGTCTACAAGCCGTGATTATTGATAAAAATGAAAAAATCCTGCTTTTATCTTCACCAAAAATAAACAGAAAGGGGAAATGGCAAGTTGTCAGTGGCGCTTTAAAATCAAATGAAACACTATTAGCAGGGACTTTACGAGAAATCCATGAGGAGATCGGCACAAAAATAAAAGTAAGGCCTTTAGGCGTAATTCATGCACATACTTTTCATAATGACTACAATATAAAATTTATGGTGGGAATTTACTTTCTTTTTGAATATAAGGGCGGAGAAATTCAAACAGGTGATGATATGTCTGGAAGCAAGTACTCTTGGTGGAGTATGAAAGAAATTGAAAAAGAGCAACTTGATCTTTTTATCCCACGTGGAGAAATTTGGATTTTACGGAGGGGTATAGATTTGTATCGCATTTGGAAGTATCAAGATCAAATTTTACAAAAACCCTTATAAAGTTTTCATCACAATGTTATGAGCATAAAATGCGAACTTCTCCCCTAGGAAACACTGGCGTCCAAGTAAGTCAAATATGTCTCGGTACGATGTACTTTGGTAATCAAATTGACAAGAAAAAGTCTTTTAGTTTATTAGATGAATATTATTCTCTGGGAGGTAACTTTTTTGATACCGCAAATATATATGCTTTTTGGATTCCGGGATTTTCCGGTGGAGAAAGCGAAACCACAATTGGAGACTGGTTGAAGTTACAAAAAAACCGAAATAACTTGTTTATTGCAACAAAAGTTGGGTTTGCGTACTGTGATACGCAAAAAGGCTTAAGAAAACAACAAATAATCCATGAATGCGAGAAAAGTCTTAAACGATTAAAGATCGAAACTATTGACTTATATTATGCACACGGAGACGATTTCTCTACTCCTCTTTACGAAACAATGGATGCGTTTTACAACTTAATACAACAAGGAAAAGTCAGGTTTATTGGAGCTAGTAACTTTACAACTTGGAGATTACATGAATCACAATTGATTTCGGAGATGAATAATCTATCCAAATATTGTTGTATCCAGCAGCGTTTTTCTTACTTAACTCCTAAACCCTATTCGTGTTTTAGCTTTTCACAAATACCAGTAGACAAAGAACTCTTAGATTATTGCAAATTATCCAATTTATCACTAATTCCATATTCGGTATTATTAAATGGTGCTTATTGCTCAAGAAATAAATCGTTTCCAATTCAATATCAAAGTCTAGAAAACCAAGAGAGATTGATTGCTTTAAAAAAAATATCCAATGAGCTAAACGTAAGCATTAATCAAGTGGTAATTTCTTGGATGTTAAGTTACAACCAAAATATTATTCCAATTATTGGTGCGAGTTCAAAAGAACAATTACTTGAAAATGTTAAATCATCTGACATAAGATTAAGTGATTCTCAAATTGACACTTTAAATAGACTACTTGAATAGTAGGAGTTTTTAAATGCAATCAGAAATCGAATCCTCTTCACTTACTCATACTACTCGAATTCATTATAAGATTTTCCATAATGTTTTCTTGTACATTACAGAAAACTGCCAATTAAAATGTGGCCATTGCTACATGGGTCAAAGGTTAACGCAAGGAAATAACCTTTCTCTTGATGATGCAAAATTAATTCTTCATAATTGTCGAAAGCTTGGTTCACAACAAATCACACTGCTTGGAGGAGAACCAACATTACATCCCGATTTTGTTGAAATTATTAACTATTCGAAACAGGTCGGATTTGATAAGATCATTGTTGATTCTAATGGGCTATTCATTGATCCATTTAAAATTATTTCCCCCGATAATCTTGAGTATGTAAGCGTTAGTCTTGATGGTTCTACAGCAGAGTTGCACGACAAAGTTCGGGGACAAGGAACTTTCGAAAAGACAATTAAAAATATTAGAGAAATAATGAAAATGGGATTTCGAGTTAGGATAAATTATACAGTTTTTAATTTCAACGTCGAAGAATTAAGAAGCATTCTAACTCTTGCTGAAGATTTAGGTGTGAGCTTGCTTAATTTCCACTCATTTTTTGAAGAGGGTACTGGAGGGGAAAAAACAAATTGGTCTTTAACACCCAAAGTTTGGATTTCTTTTTGCCATTTGCTACAGACAATAAAGAAAGAATTTAAGGTTGACGTCTGGTATCCCCCAACCTGGATATATCAAAACGAGTTGGAGTACTATATTCAAAAAGGATTTCATGGGTGTCTTGGCTTATTCATTGATAGGTTGTCAATTTTTCCAGATGGCAAATGTTATATCTGTTCATTACTTTTTGATGAACCATTAAATTTTTTAACAATGAATCAAATGGGGACGAGTCTAAATATAAATCAGAATGAGTATGACATTTTTCAAAGAGCATTATTTCGCGCAAATAATATTTATGAGATTGGATGCCCCGCCGAGGAAATTGCAAAAACCAAGCACAGTTCGCCTGCCACGGAAAATATTTTTTCTATTTGCAGATGCTGGAAATGCAAGGCTTAACAATACTATTACATTGAGGGAATTATGATCCACCAAGATTTTCGACAATTTGAACACCTCTATTTGTTTGTGACTGAAGAATGTCAATTGAGATGTCATCATTGCTATATGGGAAGCCGCCTAGAAAGAGCAGCTACTCTAGATCTGATTACAGCGAAGAGAATCGTAGATCATTTCTTTAATCTCGGAACAAGAAGTATTGTGTTGGTTGGTGGAGAACCAACTCTATACACAAATTTAAAGGAAATCATCAATTATGCAAAATTATTAGGGTACAAAGATATTGTTGTAGATTCAAATGGCATCTCGGTTCGCAGTTTAATTAACATCAATCGCTTTGATGTAGACCATATAAGAATAAGCCTTGATGGAGCTTCGCCCCAAACACATGAAAAAATAAGAGGGATTGGCAATTATTCCAAGACAATATCAGGAATAAAAAGATTAATCAACGAGGGTTATTCGGTTTGGATTACTTCGACAATATTCCAGTTTAATTTTTTCGAGATAGAAGAGCTATTAGCTATTGCAGACAATTTAGGTGTAAAAGTAGTAAATTTCCATATATTCTCTGAAGAGGGAAATGGAATAAATTATAAAAATTGGTCAATAAATCCATATGATTGGATTTCATGTTATGAAAAGTTTGACATAATGGCAAAAAAATATAAAGTGAAAATCAAGTACCCACCTGCCTGGGTAAAGAAAATTGATTTGGAATCAATAATCAGAAAGGGATATTTGGGGTGTCAAGGTATCTCAATGAATCAGGTTTCTGCCTTTCCAGACGGTAGGTGTTACATTTGTCCATTAATATTTGATCAAGAAATGAATTTCGGAAATTTTTCTAATGAGGGAATAACTATAAACAAAGGTCTAAATGAATATGAATTGTTTCTTCGCAATCGAATAAGAAATGAGATTAATGGTTATTGCGGATGTCCTGCTGAAACAATCCTTGACAAGGAAAATCAAAAAAATAAATTCCCTGACTTAGTATCCCTTTGTCGACTTTGGCGCACGGAGGCATGATGAAAAAGAAAATCGTTGTGATTGCTGGAAATTTGGGAACAGGTAAAACTACTCTGGCAAAGTTGCTTGGTGAGAGATTAAATTGGTATGTCGGGTATGAATCTGTCTCTGACAATCCATATTTGGTTGACTTTTATAAAGATATGCATACTTGGTCTTTCAACCTTCAGATATATTTTCTTGGTCAACGCTTAACCCAGTATTTGTATGCTAATTCTATTCAGCAACCTGTAGTACTTGATAGAAGCATTTACGAGGATGCAGAAATATTTGCAAAAGCATTGCATTTTTCCGGAGATATATCAAATAGAGATTATGAATCGTATTTACTGGTGGAAAAATACATCGTAAATTCATTGCCGAAGCCTGATTTGTTAATTTACCTTAAAGCATCAATACCCACAATAATTTATCGATTAAAACAAAGGGGACAAGATTTTGACAAGAATCTTTCCCAAGATTATTTATCAATGATAAATTCATATTATGAAAATTGGATGCATTCATTCACACTTTGTCCCACGGTTACTCTTGATACCGAGCAATTAAACTATGTCCAAAACCAAGATGACATAAGTTTCGTTCTAGAGAAGATTCAACAACAGTTTACTGATTAAAAAGAGAATTGTTTAGTATAATTACTTAATATTTAGCTCATAGGAGATTCCATGAAAATCGAATCTAGATCAATTACTTCCTTAAAGTCTTTTGATAAGGGTGAGGAACTCGTAAATAACGGTCAATTTGATCAAGCAATTCCATACTTTTTTACATCAGCGAAAGAGTCTGAAAAAAATATGGAATGGGCGACCATGGCAATGTGTTTTGAAAAAATTGCATATTGTTATGAAGCAGAAGGAGAATTCCGTAAAGCTGCTTTGGATTACGATGCCTCTCGTGCTTATTTTGAAAAAGCCAAATTAGTTAGCAATGCCAAGAATATGTTTTATTTGGCAAGTGAAAATATTAAGAAATATTTCCAGCAGAATATTGTTAAAGTAATTGGTGTTGTTGGGCTTAATGGTTCAGGTAAAGATGAAATTGTAAAACGTTTACAAGAGAAATTCGATATCCCTCTACTTTCAACAGGTGAGATCACAAGAGAGTTGGCTAAAGAAAATAAAATTGAGCCAACAAGAGAAAATCTACACAATATAACTCTTGAATACTGGTCGATATACGGTAAGGATTACTTTCCTTATCGAATAGCAATCAAAGTTATAGAAAAAGAATGGAAGATCGCAGGATGGACCGGCATTCGCCCACCTTCTGATGTAAAACGAATCAAAGAATTAATGGGCGATGGGTTCATGTTGGTTAATGTTGAAATTTCAGACCCCAAGGTTCGATTTGAAAGATTATCGAAACGTGCAGAAGGAAGAGATCCAAAGAAATTTGAGGATTTTCTCAAACAAGATAGAAGCGAGAATGAGATATTCCACCTCAATGAGACAATTTCAATGGCAAATTACTCGATGAAAAACGATGGTAGTTTAGAAGACTTACATAAGAACATAGATAAATTTGCAAAAGATATTTTGCATCTTTAATGCCATGAAAAATTATTAACTCTTCTACAACGCACATTACTCATTTACCAGACTTTACGCTGGTTCCATAAAAAAAGTGCTAGAAATCCTCTTCATATTTGATAAGAAAAACAGTTTATCAATTGATTTATTTTTATTAACTTACTCTGGGACATTATGTAAAGTCTTACATACTATTCTGGATTTTTGCCTATTAATATAGGGGAAACTCTTCTGTGAAATAATGGTTGATTTATTTGTTGTTTCATTACCAGTGAAATTTTTACTATCTTTGCCACCATTCAAGAAATACCCAATTCATTACATTCTGTTTCTTGCGTGAGCAGGCAATGGGTTTGCTTGATATAGATAAACAAAGGGTTCTTTGAAATCAATACCTTCTTTCCCTTTTGCTAATCATATATCCCTATGTATCGACTTCCCTTTTGTACATATTTAATCGCTTAAGAAATCAAAATTACAGAAATAAGAATATTTATTACAATTGCTTTTTCTCATGGACAATATCTATTACAATTGCTGTGTAATGCAATTTTTTTATCTTTGTTATCATAATTTCTCAAGTACAATAACCCCATGACTTTGCAAATGGAAAGCCCGGCCGGCGCGGTGACCGTGATCGGCGGGCAGCGTTACGACTATTTCTGCGGCTGCGGCTACCTCGGACTGCAGGGCGAACCGCGCGTGACCGCGGCTGCCGCGGATGCCTTGGCGCGTTACGGCCTCTCCACTGCCACCTCGCGCGGCGGCTACGGCGAGCATCCCGTCTACACGGAGCTCGAAGCGCAGACCTGCGCGTTCTTCGGCTGTGAGCGCGTGCTCTATTACGCCAGCGGCTACATGGGTGCTTCCATCCTCGTCCAGGCCGGGCTGCGCGCCGGGGACCACTTCTTCCTCGATGAGGCGGCTCACTTCAGCCTGTGGGACGCGGCCGCGCTGAGCAACTGTCCGCAGACGCCCTTTCGCCACCTTGACCCGGCCGCGCTGGCCAAAGCCCTGCGCGGCGAACTCCAGCCCGGCGAGCGCCCCATCGTGCTCACGGACGGGCTCTTCCCCATCTCCGGCGAGATCGCGCCGCTGCCCGATTACCTCGAATTGCTCCGGCCGCTGCACGGCGAGCTGATCGTGGATGACGCTCACGCCGTCGGTGTGCTCGGTGCGCACGGCCGCGGCACCCCGGAACATTTCAACATCGACGATCCCGGCTGCCAGGCAACCGGTACCTTCAACAAGGCGCTGGGCGGCTTCGGTGGCTTCCTGTGCGGCGATCGTAAAAAACTCGACCGCATCGAACAGAATTCGCGCATCCTCATCGGCTCCAGCCCGCCGCCGCTTCCCGCGGCTGCCGCTTCGGCCAAGGCGCTCGAGCTCCTGCGCGAGTCCCCGCAACTGCTGGGAGAATTACGCTCCAACATCGAACACGCACGGGCGGGACTGGCCGCGCTGGGATGGGAGCTGCCGGAGTCCCCCTCGCCCATCCTCTGCCTGGATGCCCGCGACGGCGTAAACCTGATAGAATTGCGCGATGGCCTGTTCAAGAACGGCGTCGCGGTGGAGTACATCACCAACTACCCCAGCACCCCGCCCGGCGGCGCGCTGCGCATCGCGGTCTTTGCCACCCATACGGCGCATCAGATCGACCATCTACTCCATACCATGAAAGAACTGCTTCACCGCTGAAAGGATATCGTGTCTCAAGTACTGGCTGTTTTTGACCTGGATTACACGCTCATCGAAGCGGATTGCGAGATCCGTTGGAGCGATTATTTGCACGACCTGGGCATCGTGGACGACGCCTTCATGCGCAAGATCCACCGTTTTGACCTGGATTACGTGGAAGGGCACCTCGATTATCACGATTTCGACCGCACCCTGCTGAGCCCGTTGCTGCCGGTCAACAAGGTCACCTGCGACATGCTGCGTAAGGATTACCTACCGCTGCTGCGGCCCCACATCCGCCCCTGGATGATGGACGTGGTGGAAAACCACCGCCGTGCCGGTCACCGCACCGTGCTGGCCACAGCTGCCAACAGCTACCTGGCCGAAAGTATCGCCAAAATGCTTGGCTTCTCCGACCCGGTCTGCACCACCATCGCCATGGTGGACGGCAAACCCACCGGCGAGCTTGTCGGCGAACCGGCCTTCCGCGAGGGAAAAGTGCAGAAGCTTCTGCAGCTCCTTCAAGAGCTTGACGTTGACTTTGACCAGAGCTACGCCTACTCGGACTCGCATAACGACATCCCTCTGCTCGAATTGGTGGGGCACCCGGTGGCCGTCACCCCCGACCCGCTGATGAGCGTCCACGCTAAAAAGCACGGCTGGCAGATCATTCGCCACCCCGAAGGACAGACCCGTTCCAAATGGGCAACAGCTAATGAAAGCGCCGCTTCGTAGAGGCCTGCTGATCGCACTGGCGCTGCTGGCGCTGGCCTTCGTCGTCTGGATCATCCTCCGGGCTGACAGCGGTCACGATCTGCCGCGTTTCATCACCGCGCTGTACGCCTACCCCAACGGCGACAAGCTCGGACACTTCCTGCTCATGGGTGCTTTAGCATTCGCAATCACCCTCGCATTGCCAAGAAGGGGACAGTTCCCCGGCCTGGGGTTGTTGGCGTTCGTCCTTGCCGCCGAGGAGTTCTCGCAGCGCTTCTTCGGCCGCCACTCGGACCTGCTGGACCTGGTCTGCAGTCTCGCCGGGCTAATCGTCTTCGGCGGGTTGGCGCTGTGGCTCACCCGGCGCCACCAGAAACAGGGTTAATCGTGCGATAATCATGGGAGGAGAGAAAGTATGAGCGTACTGAATGAAATTTCCTTTTACCAGAACCGCCGCGATGAAGTACCCAACCAACTGCTGGCGAAGAAACTGGCTCAGACCCGCGATACAGCCGGTGTCAAAGAGATCGCGGAGCATCTCTGGGATAAGAACGCCAACGTCCGTAGCGACTGCTTGAAGGTGCTCTACGAGACGGGCTATCTCGCCCCTGACCTTATTGCCGATTACGCCGAGGACTTTGTTAAACTAACCGCTGACAAGAACAACCGTCTGGTCTGGGGTGGTATGATCGCGCTCTCGACCGTGGCCGCGCTGCGTCCGCAGCCCTGCCTGGAGCATCTCGACCAGTTGTTGGACGTCATCGACGCCGGATCGGTGATCACCCAGGACGCCGGCATCACCGCGCTGGCCGGGATGGCGTCTGTCGGGGAACCCTATTCCTCCAAAGTTTTTCCTTACATCCTTGAACATCTGCGTACCTGCAGCGCCAAATATCTGGCCAACCGCGCCGAGCACGTTGAGATCGCTGTCAATGACACAAACAAAGCTGAATTCGCCGCAATACTCGAAAAGCATCTTCCGGAGCTTTCCTCTTCGATGGCTGCCCGCGCGCGCAAGCTGATCAACCGCTGCCGCTGAACCCTTAAGGAAGTTCTCATAATTTGCGGTTAGAATTAGGGACGTTGCATATCCCGGCTCTTTACAGGTTCCCCAAATGACCGTCAGCACCAACACAAAAGAACGCGCCAATCGCGGTTACATCATCGCCGTTGCCAGTGCCTTTATCCTTTCCCTTACCGGCATCCTCATCCGCTATCTCACCACCCATTACCAGCTCCCGGCGCTGATCCTGGCGTTCTGGCGCGCGGTGATCGTCTTCATCACTCTGGGAATCATCCTGGTGCTGCGTTCGCGCGACCTGCTCAAACTGCCGCGCAAACACCTGCCGTACATCATCATCTACGGCTTCGTGCTGGCCGTGTTCAACTCCAC
>CAYWCH010000063.1:0-2596 GCA_964456715.1 uncultured Anaerolinea sp.
CCGCCGAGGCGATCTCGGTGGTGACCACACAGCTTGGCTGTGGATCGATGTGATCGAAATACTTAGAAGCAGGCAGGCCGATGCTGTTCTTGAGTGGCTCCGACATATCGCGGTAATGGAATGGCCCCATGTTGACGCCTTCCTTGGGAACCTTGCGCCATGTCCAGCCTTTGCGTTTCGGATGATACTCCTCGAGACCTTCGAGGATGGATTCGATGTCCAGTTTCTGATGTGGGTCAAGGGGTGTTTGTTCAGTCATGATCCAGCCTCTCTAAAACAGACCATTGAGAACGTCTTTGTTCTCGAGAATCGCGGCGGCGGCGGCGCGGACATCGGTGTTGTTCTTTTGCGCCAGTTTGAGCACGACGTGACCGGCGCCCTTGCCGAGCAAACCGGCTTCGGTGATGCGGTCGACAACGCCATGGGCGGAGATGCTGTCGATGCCCATGCGCAGCAGCACGGAACGTTCGATGGAGGGTGAGGTGTGGGTTTTGGCCAGGTCAACGATTGGATCGACCATCTGGTTGCAAAGATCCCAGAAGCGCGCTTTTAATTCCTCATCGCTCATTTTCTTGAGCTCTTCCCGTCTCTTTTCAAATTTCTGGATACGATCATCACTCATGGAATTATTCATCCTTCTCAAATTATTTTGGGAGGTTGGCTTTCACCCGTGCAGCGTCTTTCTTGATATTCGACGCGAGGGTCTTTATTCATAAATTATGAAATGCATTCGCTCATCTTCTTGAGCTCTCCATCTACCTGTTTTCAAATTCCTGGATACGATCATACTCATGGAATTAGTCATCCTTCTTGGATTATTGCGGGAGGTTGGCTATCACCCATGCGGCGTCTTTCTTGATATCAGCCGCAAGGAATTCAATATCAGATTCGGTCCACTGATCTGCGGGTAAGACATGACTGGCGTTGGTCAGGTAGGAATGTCGCAGCTTGTCAATGTCCTGTGCCTTGCCCCAGACCTGGTCGAGATGTTCGGGCAGGACGATGGTTTTGCCGGGGAGGTTGTCTTTGGGGTCACCGCGGCGGACTTCGATGCCGTTTTCGCGGGCAAAGGAAAGCTGGCTGTTGTGATGCTTACCGGCGCCGGTGTACTCGGTTTCCTGGACGACGATGATCTGGTCCTGGTCCATTTGGCGCGCCAGGGTCACGGCAGCGGTGAGGCTGGTATTGCCGGCAGGGCCGCGTTCCAAACCTTCAAGTTTGGTCAGGAGTTCTGTCATGTAGAAGACCTCCCCCTGGCTTACCAGGTGATACTCGTCCATGTAACGCAGGCTGCGGGCGGCATTGCGGGGTACATCCACCCGGTCAGGCCAGGAGGCGAAGGGTACGCCGAAGCCGGTATGACCGGTGGTAAAGGATTTGCGATTGAAATCATGGTCGGAGGCCATGTGCAGGCCGGATAGGTCCACCGAGCAGGCGACGATCTTGGTCTCTTTACAGCCGGCTGCCAGCAGACCGCGCGCGGTGCCGGTGAGGTTGCCGCCGCCAGCGTGAGTGATGCAGACCGCGTCCGGATCCTTGCCGTAGCGGGTGCGTACCTGCTGGGCGACTTCGAAGCCGAGGGTTTCGATGCCGCGGATGCCGAAGGGGGTATAGAGGCTGGCATTGAAGAAGCCTGTCTCCTCAAGGGTACGAAGCTGCATATAGAAAAGTTCAGGTCCAACAGTGAGCTTGATGACCTCGGCACCGTAGGCTTCACAGGCACGGCTTTTCTCGATGATCTCGGGTTGACCCACCCAACGGCTGTCATAGACTTCCTGGACGATGATCGCCTTCAGTCCGCGCTGGACGGCCTGCGATGCAACGGCCACACCGTAGTTGCCGCTGGTGGCAGCCACCATGCCCTTGAAGCCTTTCTTTTTTGCTTCGTAGGCACTGAGGGCAGCGCGGCGGGCTTTGAAACTACCGGAGGCATTCGCAGCCTCATCCTTCACCAGGATTAGCGCGCCTTTGCCTTTGGGCGAGATACGCCGTACCGCTTCGGTGAGATTGCGTAATTCGAAGAGCGGAGTGTTGCCGACCTTCACCTCGGACTGGATGCGGATGATGTCGTCCATGGTGTAGCCGGTTTCGCGCATCATGCGTTCGTAGTCAAAGGCGATCGGGCTCTGGATGAAATCGGAGTAATCGATTCCCATCGAGACCTTCATGATCTCGTTCTTACGGGCTACCACGGCTGCGTAGGACATGTCTTTAGCGGTCATGGTCTATCTTATCTCCGTGCCAATGGTGAGGAGCTCCGGCACCGTTTTGCCAAAGGAGTGCGAATAGCCCGGGTTGACGGTGATCATTTTCCCGGTGTGCGGGCGACCGATGATGGATTTAACTTCGACTACATCACCCATCTCGGCATCTTTGGTAAGAAACCCCGAAATGTGCATCATGTAAGGGGTCTTTTTTGTGTCTTCGGGTAGGGTGGAAGCGCGCTGTTCAGGCGTTAATATCACCTGTTCGATCTCCACCCAGGTTCCCTTTGAAATCTTTGCCATAGCTGCCTCGATATTAGAATTTTCGGCTGTAGGCGCTGTCGCCCATTAACGCTGCCGGGACGGGCAGGTCGATCATGCGTTTGAGACCG
>CAYWCH010000063.1:2606-11163 GCA_964456715.1 uncultured Anaerolinea sp.
GCTTTCGCGCTTCAAGCGCCTGCCCTTGCAGTCCGGGCAGGGGGTCTCGGCCATGTAGTTCTCGATCTCCTGCTTGCTGTAATCGGAGCTGGTCTCGTTATAGCGCCGCTCCAGATTGACCGCGATGCCCTCAGTGGCAACGCCGCCAGCAACCTCGGGTTTAATGGACATATGGATCTCAGGTTTGCCATAAATGTTGATGTAATCACCCGTTTCGATCTTCTCCAACTGGGGATGGATTTGCTGCGGGTGGATGAGCTTGATGACTTCCTTGTTGCCGCGGTAGCCAATGCCGATGTGCGAGCAGCCAGCCACCATACCTTTTTCCACTTTAACGTAGGGGGTCTCACGGCGAACTTTGCTGATGATGGGTTCACGGGTCTGTTCGATACGATCGACACCCAGGCCAAGTGCATCGCTGATCATGTGGATGGATTCGGGGAAGCCAACGTGACCGACGATGGAGCCATCAACGATGCCGGCTTTGAACTGCTCGGGTGTGGTTCCCACACCCTGGCTGTTCATCACGGTCGGGCCGTACGGGCTGAGATCGTTGATACGGGAAGCCTCGATGCGTTCCACGTTGTGATTACCGGCGGTGAGAGCAACGATGAGTTGATCGAGCACGAAGCCGGGGTTAACACCTGTACCGATGATGGTGACGCCGTTCTTTTTGGAAAGGGTGTCGAGTTCCCTGGCGAGTTTTGGGTTTTGCGCGTAAGCATCCGACATTTCTTCCGCGATCGAAATACAATTGATGCCTGCGCTGAGGATTTTGCGTAAATCGGGGATCTGCTCTTTTAACCAGGACGTTGTGGCAATGACGACGATGTCCACTTTTTCTTTTTTCAGAACGTCTTCAGGTTTGTTGGTGACGCGGACTCCCAGTTTTTTTCCAACACCGAGGACCTCACCGAGGTCTTTGCCCACGTAATCAGGTCTGCCGTCGACTGCTGCGACGATCTTCAGCCCGGATTTTTCCAGCATCAGCTTTGCCATTCCACTACCCATGGCACCCAGCCCCCACTGAAGGACGCGAATTTGCTTCATATTTCTCTCCTGAAATAAGATGTGATCCTTGGTCGGTAATACCCGCCTGTATTTTAGCATTAAAGTCAGTATCAAAAATTCCCCTTTTCGCTGTACGTTTGTCACAAGTAATTTGCTTCATTAAAGCAACACATGCCCGTGGAGCAACCGGGCATGTGTTGAAAAAAGTTTAAACTACTGGTTTACAGACCTTTGATCATGCAGCCCAGTGCAAGCAGGGCAAGGCCGGCAATAGCCAACCAGAAGGTGATTCCCGAAATGACGGGGATGGAAACGAAGAAGCCGATGATACCAACGACTCCCAATATGACGGCGATCCACCAGGTTAGTTTCTTCGGGGGGGTTAATTTCATAGTATTCTCCTTTTAATAACGATCTTTTCTAAGATAATGGTTTACCACCTGTTTGTTGAACATATAACGATGCAAAATGCTCCAATTCAATTATACAATGCCTGTCAACAATTAGTTATTATTTTGGCACCGCAAGCAGAGGACCGGGGAGAGAACGAACGACAGCGAAGCCCGGCATTGCTAAGTGTTATTTCAATAGAAGAAATGGATGTTTTCACACTTTTCTGATCGGGGCAAATTACGAGCAGACTCGGACCAGCACCCGAAAGTGCCACACCAGCAGCTCCAGCCTCGTAGGCAGCCAGGATAGCCTGTTTCGCACCGGGGATCAGTGGCAAGCGGTAGGGCTGGTGCAGGCGATCATCCATCAGACCCCGCAGATTTGTAAGGTTGCCGGTGGTCAGCGCATCGATCAGACCGGGAATGCGGCTGAGGTTATGGATGGCATCAGCCATCGCGATTGATTTCGGAAGCGCAGCGCGAGCTTTCTCAGTGGGAAAAGCGAAATCGGGCAGAACGATGGCGAGGTTCAGTGCAGCAGGGAGATATTTATGCACGTCAATTCCGGAATTGGTTTTGTGTACCGCCACCAGTCCACCAACCAGGCAGGGAGCGACATTATCGGGATGACCTTCGATGACAGTGGCACAATCCAATTCGCGGTCGATATCCCGGGGCAGGCCGAGCAACTCACTCGCAGCCAAAACACCTGCAACGATGGCGGCGGAACTGGAACCCAATCCCGAACCCATGGGAATATTGTTCACACAGGTAAGCGAAACACCATTCGGTAGTTCCTTGCCCAGCATTCTTGCATATGTCCGCATCGAAGCGTATATGAGGTTGCTCGAACCATTGAGTAAACGGTCCGCGCCTTCACCCTCAATATGAATCGAGAGACCAGTTTCAACTCTCTCGAGGCGAACTTCGTTCCATAAGTCGAGTGCCAGGCCAAGGCAATCAAACCCGGGACCGAGGTTGGCGGTGGTGGCAGGGACGCGGATCACGGTGGTCATGGCTTTATCCCGCTTTCGATCAATCCACGTAAAGCATCAACCTGATTGGGAAGAACCCGTGGTTGTGGCATGGATTTCATGATGATGTCAGGATCCTTAAGGCCGTGGCCGGTACAGACGGTGACAATACGTTTACCTTTCAAGTCAAGAGAAGCGCGATTTCTTTCATGGATCAACCCGGCCAATCCAGCAGCCGAGGCGGGTTCGACCCAGATGCCGCTATTGGCCAGGATCTTCTGGGCTGAGAGGATCTCGTCATCGCTGACTGCGATGATTTGTCCATGCGACTCTTCTGCGGCCTGCAGCGCCTGTTCTCCACGGGCGGGTTTCCCGATGCGGATGGCGGTCGCGACGGTTTCAGGGTGTTCCACCGGATGACCGAGCACGAGGGGAGCAGAACCAGCCGCTTGAACGCCAAGGATGACCGGTAAGCCGGTGTTATCACGTTCATTCTGTTGGGTGAATCCCATCCAGTAGGAGGTAATATTACCGGCGTTGCCGACGGGCAGCGCCAGCAGGTCAGGGGCAGCGCCGAGGACTTCGTTGATCTCAAACGCGGCAGTTTTCTGACCTTCGAGGCGGTAGGGATTGAGTGAATTGACGAGCGCGATTGGGTATTTTTGCGAAAGCTCCAGAACCATGGTCAGGGCGTCGTCGAATGAGCCTTCGATCTGGATAACCTCAGCGCCGTAAGCTACCGCGCCGGCGAGTTTTCCGGCAGCGACTTTGCCTGAGGGAATGATCACGATGCAGCGCATCCCGGCCCGGGCAGCGTAGGCCGCTGCGGAGGCTGCAGTGTTGCCAGTGGAAGCGCAAATAACCGCCTTCATACTGCGCCCGAATGCCTCACTGATCGCCACGGTCATACCGCGGTCTTTGAACGAGCCGGTTGGGTTCAGGCCTTCGAATTTGACAAACAGTTCTCTGCATCCGACCAAATCAGCGATGCGGGGAGCAGGAATCAACGGCGTGTTGCCTTCGAGCAGGCTTACCACCCGCAAGGATGCTGGGATGTCTAAATACTGGTGATATCGTTCGATGACTCCGGTGAAATTTTGCATATTTCCGCCTATTTATGAATATACCCTTTGCGAACCAACAATTCAGCATTGAAAATTGAGCCACCGGCTGCACCACGGATGGTGTTGTGGGATAGCACGACCATTTTAACATCGAAGAGCGGATCCTTACGTACACGGCCCACAACGGTTGTCATTCCCTTGCCGGTCATGCGGTCCAGACGCGGTTGAGGACGGTCAGATTCGGAGCGGACGAGGATGATCGGGCTTGGCGCGGAAGGCAGATCGCGGCTGATCTCAGGTGCCTGGTAAGCGTGCAAAGCAGCACCGATTTCTTCCGGAGTGGATGAGGTTTTCAGTTTAACGCTGAGACAAACCATATGCCCGTCGCTGACAGCCACGCGGTTGGTATGAGCAGAAATGACGAATGGCGCATCCTTGAATGATGTGCCGGTGAAAGATCCGAGCATTTTCAAAGGCTCGCTTTCCACTTTTGCTTCTTCACCTCCGATATTTGGTACAACATTATCGAGGATATCCATTGAAGCCACACCCGGGTACCCGGCGCCGGATAGTGCCTGCATGGTCACTGCAAAAACGCCATCAAGTCCAAAGGCATCCTGAAGCGCTTTGAGCGCTACTGTCATGCCGGTGCTGGTGCAATTTGGATTGGTGACAATGCCTCCATTACAGCCGCGGATCTGGCGCTGGTGCGCCAAAATATCTGCGTGATCCGGGTTTACTTCCGGCAGCAGGATGGGAACGTCATCAGCGGTGCGGTAAGCGGATGCATTCGAACATACCAAAGTCCCTGCTTTGGCAAATTCAGGTTCGACAGTCCTGGCTGCATCGGCGGGCAGGGCGGAAAAGGCAAGAGGTAGCGCAGCAGCGGAGGGTTCGGTGGGTTGGATCACCATGTCACGTGCCCAGGATGGCATCTCACCGGGCAGGATCCAATGGCAGGCGTCTGAATATTTCTGACCGACCGAGCGGTCCGAGGCTGTCAGAGCCATGACTTCAAAGTAGGGATGACAATCCAACAGTTGGATAAACCTTTGGCCAACACTGCCGGTGGCAGCCAGAACAGCAACGGGGATTCGGTTTGACATGTTCTCCTCCGATTCAAATCAATTGGTGCAGGGTGCGCAGCGCCAGTGAAATATCCGTATCGTCAACGATAAGGCTGATCGAGACCTCTGATGAACCCTGGGCAATTGCGATGACATTGACCTTGTTTTGACCGAGAACGCTGAAGATGCGACCGGCTACGCCTGGTGTGGAGCGCATTCCTTCACCCACCACTGTAACGATTCCGACTTCCTCGGTTGCCCAAACGCGGTCGATGTCGCGGTTTTGAATGTCTTTCGCGAAGGTTTCCGAAAGTGACTTCAGCACTTTTGGCGCGGCTGCTGCCGGAACGGCAAAGCAAATGCTCTGCTCTGAGGATGCCTGACTGATGAGCGGAACACTGGTGCCGATGGCAGCAACTGCTTCGAAAGTGCGGGCAGCCACACCCGGGACGCCGAGCATGCCGCGACCTTCCAGGGTGATCAACTTGAGGTTGCTGATGGTGGTGATGGCCTTGATGATACCGGGTTGTCCCTTCAATTCGGCGAACAGGCGTGTACCCGGATGGTCGGGATTGAATGTGTTGCAAACACGCAGACCGATCCCGGCTTCAATGACCGGGCGGATGGTCTTGGGATGCAGGACCTTGGCACCGAAATAAGCGAGTTCGGCAATCTCACGATAGGAACATTGAGCAACGGTCCGGGGATCGGGAATGAGACGCGGATCCGCGGTCATCACCCCATCCACATCGGTGAAGATCCACACGTCATCCGCGGGCAGGGCAGCACCGATCAATGCGGCTGAGTAATCAGAACCGCCGCGTCCGAGCGTTGTCACGTTACCGTCCCTGGTGGCAGCGATAAAACCAGTCACCACCGGAATGGTTTCTGAATCCAGTAGAGCTGGCAGGATCGACCGGGTATTCTTTTCGGTTTCCTTCCACAAGGGGTGCGCATCGGTGTAATGATCGTCCGTAACGATCAACTGAGTAGCTTCCACCGGTACGCCCGCATATCCGTTTGCCTGCAAAGCTGCTGCCAATAGGCGGACGCTCATACGTTCTCCTGTGGAAGCAATGGCATCGAGCACGCGCGGCGTGACTTCTCCGAGAATGGCGATGGCTTTGCTTAGGTTCACAACATAACCAATCAACTCATTGATTCCAGCCATCACTTTCCCGCGCGTCGGTTCATCCGGAATCAGGGCATCAGCAATCACCTGGTGGCGTGTGCGGATCTCATTGGCCAGATTCGAGATGGTTCGCGCGGAGAGCTTTTCAGATTTGCCAGCAAGTTGGAGCAGAGTATCCGTAATGCCTGAAAGGGCTGAAGTCACCACCACGACGCGCTTGCCGGCATCGAATTCCTTCTCAACAATCTGCAAGGTTTGTCGCATGGCTTCGGGAGAACCCACCGAAGTGCCTCCAAATTTCATGACCAAAGTATGTGTATTTTGTGTTCTGGATGCCATAAATTAAACCTCCACTTGTTGAGTAACAAGCGAAAATGTATGCTCTTATTTAATTCGGCCGACTTTAATGAATGGATTCCAGCAAGATGAGTTGTACGAAGACCCACGTGGATTAATTGGGTAGATTATACATTAGTCTCAGGAAAACGAAAGAGGAAAATGTCAAGAAGCAAAGATCGAAAGCTGAACAGGCAAACCGCCGTTTATCAATGACACTGAAGAGGTTGGTGCCCCAAGGGTTAATGCGGCGATGAGGGCGGGATCACTGCAGAGCACTACCAGTTTCCAACCCTGAAAACGATCACGATAAAGCCGGCCAAAAGCAGCATAAAGATCGCGCAAATCTTTGTCGGGTGAGACTCTAAGGCCGTAGGGTGGGTTGGTCACGATCCAGCCGGGTTGGTCGAATGCCGGCAAATCGCTGACCGCGTGATAGGAAAACTTGATATCTTTGTTGACATCGGTACGGGCTGCATTTGCTGTGGCCATCTCGATCGCACCGCGGTCGCGATCTGATCCGTAGATTTTGGTATTAGAAAGAGTGATTTTTCCGCGCGCGTCATCAAGAATAGTTTTGTAGACGTCTGCCTGGTAGCCGGGCCAATCCATGAAGGTGAAGCGACGAGCCAATCCTGGAGCGATATGGCGGGCCATCAAAGCAGCCTCAATGGGGATGGTTCCCGAGCCGCAGAATGGATCGATTAATGGAGATTGGATGTCCCAGCCGGCTGCCAGCAGGAGCCCGGCCGCCAAAGTTTCACGCAGAGGCGCCTTGGCAACCGCCTGGCGGTAGCCGCGGCGGTGCAGCAGCTCGCCGGAGGAATCGATGCTGATCGTGCAGAGGTCATTGACCAATCGAACAAGGACGATTTGTTTGTTTTCCTCCTTCGATTCTTTGATCGGCTGCCTAAAGTGATCTTCAATGGCACCGCGCACCCGTTCAGCGACCGCGTCTGAGTGGATAAGTTTTGATTTGTGGCAGGTGACCTTGATGGTCACATCCTGACCGGGTCGAAGATATTCCTGCCATTCCAAACGGCTGGCTTTCTTTCTCAGTTCAGCGAAACCGACGGCGTGGAAATCTCCAAGGCGGACGACAACACGACTGGCGGTTCGTAAATGCAAATTGCACAGATAAATATGTTTGTCAAAACCCGAGAACTCAAATCCGCCTTTCTCTTCATCAGGGCCGTGAAACCTACCGTCCATGGAGGAATGGCGGGATGGTTTTGGCAGGTTAATGCCGATTTGAAAACACTCTTGTGCCAGAAACGGTTCCAGTCCGGGCGCGCAGGATATGAATATTCGTTTGGTTTCCTTTGAAGTCATTTCTTCCTCACGGGAGTGGATGGTTTTCTAGTTCCACCGGGGGCAACCCGGGGATGGAGCCCTTGAACACCGACGATGATCTCTTTTTGTTGTTCTTTCCGTTTGAGGTTCTTCTCAACAAAAATCGGTTCGCCTGTGAATGGGTTACTTTCAGTATAGTACATCACGCTTGCATAAGTGGATGGGGTTGGAGTAAAGACTTGGACCTGTTCCGGTGAAACCTTCAATTCACGAGTTGCGAAATCGTGCAGCTTCCTCATTTCGCGGTCACTGCAGCCGGGGTAAGCAGCGATCAGATAATAGGTCAGGAATTGTTTCTTTCCGGCGGCTCTGGAAAGCTGGTCGAATTGTTCCTTGAAGCGGGTGATCGAGCCGACCGGTGGCTTGCCCATCAATTTCAATACTGCAGGGTCGGAGTGTTCGGGGGCGATTTTCAACTGGCCGGAGGTGTGGAACTGTGCCACCTCGCGCAGGTAATCCAACCCTGAGATTTTGTCAGCAACAACCAGGTCGTAGCGAATGCCCGATCCAACAAAAGCTTTGCGAACGCCGGGGATCTGACGTATCTTCTTGAGCAGTGCAACCTGCCTGGTATGATCGACTTTCAGGATTGGGCAGATTTCCGGGAAGATGCAGCGTTTATCCGGACAGGCTCCCGCTTTGAGCTTTTTGGCACATTCCATCCCGTACATGTTGGCGGTAGGGCCACCGACATCCTGGATAATGCCCTTGAAATCCGGGTCGCGGGTGAAGGCGCGGGCTTCAGCCAGGATCGATTCCACGCTGCGTGAAGTGACCGTACGACCTTCGTGGACAGCGATCGCGCAAAAGTTGCATTCCCCGTAGCAGCCGCGGTGGGTGGAGATGGAATAGCGGATGGTTTCGAGTGCTTTAACGGGTCCCTGTGCTTCGTAAAAGGGGTGCTGCTTGCGCTGAAAATCAAGCGAATAAACCGCATCCAATTCTGATCGGTTAAGAGGGGGTTGCGCCGGGTTTTGTACGAAAAAACGATCAGCTTTCTTCTGTACAAGGCCATGTGCGGTAATGGGATCATTGTTCTCATAAAAGATGCGGAACATTTCGGTGAACTTGTCAGCAGAAGCAATGACTTCCTCGAAGCTGGGCAATATCAGGTAATCAGATGGAGCTGAATGCGAGAGATATCCCAGTCCTCGTATGGTGGTTGGATCGGTATGATCTGCCAGGGCGCGGGCAAGTTGAACAACACTGCGTTCGGCCATACCGTAGA